>PARV01000046.1 GCA_002712055.1 Gammaproteobacteria bacterium
AGGACGAGGTGCTGCACTGTCATAAAAAGCGAAAATGAAATTATTCCTGCAATAAGTGGTGAGATTACCCAACTCGCAACGATCGAACCGATTTGGCCCCACATGATTGAATCGAAAGATATGCCCACTGCGGCGAATCCGACGATGGCACCAATAATAGAATGAGTAGTTGAAACCGGCCAGCCATACTTTGAAGCAATTAAAAGCCAGATTCCAGCGGCCAGCAGGGAGGACAACATACCGTACACTAGAAGCTCCGGGCGTTCATCGAATCCTGCTGCTTCAACATCAATAATGCTACTCCTGATTGTTGATGTTACTTCTCCGCCTGCCAGCCAGGCGCCAGCGAACTCGAATATCATTGCAATTATAATAGCTTGCTTGATTGTGATTGCCCCTGCGCCGACAGAAGTGCCCATGGCATTTGCGACATCATTTGCCCCAACACCCCAGGCCATAAAGAAACTAAATAAGCAAGCCATACCTAGCAGTATCAATCCATATTGGGAAATAACTTCCGACATCTTGGTTAATTCTCGACTAAGTGGTTATTTTGCGATAAGGAGTAGTAAGCGGCTGCCTACTTTCTGAGAAATGTCAGCTAGCTCTCCCAACCTATCAATGATCTTATATAAAAATATGACATGCACAGGTGGTAATGAATCTTCCATCTGAAACAGCATGGCTCTTAATTTTACTTGGCTAACATCGCTCTGGTGTTCCAATTCATCGAGCTCGACCACAAGCCCTTCTACAAGAGTAGCTTCTTTGCCACGAAAACCGGTTTCCAACAATTCATCAAGTTCATTTATGGCCTTAAGTGCTTGCGCGGAGGTGTTCAGGTTTTTCTGGTAGTAGTCGCGAACGCATTCGACCAATTCTCCCGGAATTTCTATTTTTCGACCAAGCATTATCCCGGCGATATCTCTCGCTCTGTTTGCTAGGCGGTCTTGAATTTGCAACATTTCCAGTAAGTCATTGCGAGCTACTGGTAGCCACAAGCTTCTGGGGAGATGGGTACGTATTTCTCGCTTCAGGGCGTCGGCTTCGTTTTCTGTTTTGTGTATAGCCTGTTGAATTTCTTCAGCCTTCTGCCACTCTTTGATATAGCTTGCCTCGAGAAAATCTCCGAGTAACGCTATGCAGCTTTGAGCTTTAGCCATGTGTTTCTGGATTGGCTTGATGGGAGATGGTCCGAATAACGCGCTAATTGGATTATTCATGGTGCACTCCTGCAGCATTTCGGGAAAATTGAGATAGAAAATCTTTTTGAGGGAAACATTTCCGGCTTATTTTGAATTTCCAAATTGCATTATGATCGTCACATAAAACAATAAATTTCCGACGCATTATCTATAAATAAAACAAGAGATCAAGCCCTGATATGCAATAAATTTAGTCATTAGTTAAAATGGACAAAAATTGGTCAATATTGTTGAGTCACGGCTTCTTTGTGATTTCGCACTAAGTTATAGCATTTTTGGAGATATATTCAGAGAGGGACTTCATAGATGGTAAATATATTATTTATAGAACATGATAATACCCAGCATCCGCTAACAGTTGAACCAGGCGGATCCGTCATGCTGGCTGCTGTGACTAACGGTGTACCTGGTATCGATGCAGATTGTGGGGGATGCTGTTCCTGTGCTACCTGTCATGTCTATGTGGACGAAGCCTGGGTGGAGGGAGTTGGTCCTATTGGGCCAACTGAAGAAGCGATGTTGAGTCTTAGCTCTGATCGAAAAGAAAATTCACGCCTATCTTGTCAAATTACTGTCAGCGAAGAGCTTGATGGGCTCGTAGTAAAAACTCCAGAGTTCCAGTATTAAAATTTTTTATATCGCGATTTTTCTGGATGACCCATCTACGTTAAAGCCACTGTGCAACAGGAATATTAGCAGCACTGTTTTTCTGATAAAGCTGAAGCATCGCGGTCAGAGCTTCCCTTTTGTGCAAATCTTTGCGNAGTTCAGCCAGTTTATTTAGTTGCCATTGAGCGCCNGTCTGGCGGGTTTGAAGACGCTCTTCTATTACTTCCATAAGTGGGAGGAAATCTTTCTCTACAAATCCCATGTCCCCCAATTTTTCAGGGACTCGTGGAATCATTTTTTTGAGAATTTTTGGTACTGCGTAGTACTCTGGCTGACTCTGTTTCAGTGACGGCCAGAAGAGTTCAGCTGACATGCCTTTCTGTGCAGCTCGATAGAAATTAGCCGTACAATAGGCAAATGGAATAGCCGGCAATAACTCTCTTATGGTTGGCTGTATGAGTTTTGCGAGCCCGATAGTAAGAGCCGCATTAGCCAGCATATCAATGATAGTAGGTCCAGCTGGGAAAGAACGTAATTCAATACGCAAATGGCCGCCATTTGAGGGATCGTAGACGGGTCGGTTCCATAACCAGATGGAACCCTGATGTAATCTCAGTTCATGCAGCAGCGGCGTACCACCATTCTGGGCGATGGAAACTGAGTCTTCGTCACTGCAATCTGGCAGTATAGGACGATACAGTAAGGCTGCTTCAGCGAATAATTCGAAAGCACCTTCGCGTATCCAGTTATTGCCAAAATTCACACGGGCCGGAACTGGGTGTAAAGAATCATTGGGGCGGCAGTCAATGGATTGTTTGAATAAAGGAATGCGTGTCTCTTGCCAGAGCCGGTGCCCAAATAAAGTAGGAGAATTCGCGGCCATCGCAACTACTAAGGGCGTGACTAATTGGATGGAATTATAAAAATCCGCATAATCCCGCGCTGGTACTCGCAGATGAACTTGGAAAGATGTATTTGCTCCTTCTAGTGTCACATCATCCATTGCAAGTTGCAGGGTTTCCTCTCCCTCAATTGCAATGGTAAAAGGGCCTCCGCGAATATCGGTCAATTCCTGTGTTAGCGCTTTAAATCGCGCTAACGGAGTCATGGCATGATAGCCGGTGTCCGATTGTTGCAGTGTAGGTAGGATACCGATAGGAACCACACTACCGTTCCATTGCTTCGCACATTTATTGATTTTTTTAATAGCTGCTAACGCTTCCTGTTGGGTGGCGCTGAAACAGCAGTCTTTCAATAAGGAGGGTTTGAAATTGTACTCTAGGTTATAGCGGTTGAGCTCGAGAGTGAGTTGAGGGTCATTTAATTGAGCAATAATTTCCTGGTTAATGTGCAATGGCCGGGCTTCTTTGTCGACAATATACAGCTCGAGTTCAGCGCCGAAAGACAAGTCACCCTCACCAAAATCGGGGCGAGCCAACAAAATATCAAGCGCTTTTAGGTTTGACCTGAGCCGATCACTGAACAGATTGAAATCATCTTCAGTAAAGTCTGTGTTGTCAATTTCGAATCCCATTCAACTTTCCAAGAATGCAACGAAGCCAACAATGATTAGAGTAGCAGTTTTGTTTTCCTATGGTAAAGAGTACTGACAGGCAACTGTTCTATTTACTGAATACATTTTTCGTTTCAGTTCTTACGTGGCGCATATTCCCGTCTCGGCGTGTAAAACCTACCCTGTCAAAGTATTCTAGAATTTCAATACACAGATTACGGCCGATCTTGGAGGCATCCCTAAATTGGATGACTGAGAATCCCTCCTCATCTAAATTTTCGGACACAAGCTGTTCACTAAGCTCAGCCAATTCCATTATGGTTTCTGGCAGAAAATAGCGGTTCTTTGCAACCTTTATAAGGCTACCTGAAGTCGTAATTTCTTTGAGAATTTGTTCCAGTGCCTTGAGTGAAATGCCGGTCAAATCTGCTAGCTCTCTAGTTCGCGGAGGTATTTTTCCAGCTTTAACTAGCAGCGGTCGTATTGTAGCTAGAAACTCCTTTTCTTCCTTACTCAACTCTATTTCATGGTTCGGAAGATGTAACAGAGTACCGGTTTTACTGAGAACTCCTTCTTGAATAAGGTTTTCCAGAATTGCATGAAAGAGCAAATGAGATCCAGCAAAATCAACTGCCTTACTGATAGCGGTTTCGCTGATGCCTTGTTTGCTAGAGTAATCGTTGTGAAACAAAACAAGCTCGGCGAGTATGATTTCTTTATATTGGACATAGAAATCTAGTTTTAGCAAAGATGGAAGCTGTTTATTATCTAGTTGCAGGTTTATGAAAAAATGCTCATTTTTACTCAAGTGCTCAAGAACGTTGTCCAGTGCTTCATTAGTCAGGTTGCGATTAAGTGAGAATTGTCCAAGATTCAAACCCATTGGTGATATATTAAGTAGATCAACTAATGCTTGAGTATGGCGATTATCTTGTGCGCGTAACAAATTGAGCCGTTCATCACTACAGCGCTTTCTACGTGGAACGAATATATCGATTACCTTTCCACCTCCTAGTGTGAGTTGGGATGAGGGGTCACGAATAATAAATCTGTCGCCATGGTATGCAATTATAGGTTGATGGGAAGCAACCTGAAAAAAAGTTTGTGCCTTCGTATCTATGCAACGAATGGAGACGATGTGATGAGCAGCTCCTATGTAAAGATGGTATTGAGCACTGTTTCTTATCTTAAAGTCAGGATTAATGAATCGAATCTTGGCATCGAACCGCTGTACGGATATATATTGTTCCGGAGCGAGTAGCCAATCCCCACGTGAGATGCTGTTTTGATCGATCACTATATTGACGGCAGCACGCTGCCCGGCATGCACTTGTTCAATAATTGTCCTGTCCAGTCGTAATCCACGAATCTTAGCTTCGACTCCTGTACCGGTATGTAAGATAGTATCGCCAACGCGAAGTACTCCCGAACGAAGGCTTCCAGTTACTACGGTACCTATTCCTTTTACGCTAAAACTGCGATCAATTAGGAACCGTGGTTTGTGGGTTTGTTGAAGCGCTTCATCGGATTTTTTTTCCTGTAAGGTATTTTGTAGGAACTCAATTAGAGCATCGAAGCCATCGCCGCTTAAACTGGATACAGGGAAGATTGGCGCCTTGTTTAGACAAGTTGAGGACAAGAGTTCAGCAATTTCATCAGAAACGGTATTGATTCGTTCTGCATTGCAGGTGTCGATTTTGGTCAATGCAATAACGGCTTTAGAAATGCCTAACAGATCAAGAATTGATAGATGTTCTCGGGTCTGTGGCATAATTCCGTCATCAGCCGCAATAACCAGCAGAGCATAATCAACCGTCCCTATCCCAGCAAGCATGTTGTTAATAAAGTCTGCGTGGCCAGGAACATCGACGAAACCAATAATGTTTTCAGTAGCTGCATCGGGTTCTATAGAAGGGAAATAGTAGTAAGCATAACCAAGGTTAATGCTGAGGCCACGTTCTTTTTCTTCCCGGAGTGTATCCGTCTCAATACCAGTAATTTTGTTAACTAGCGAAGATTTACCGTGGTCAACATGGCCTGCCGTCGCAATTATTAGGGATCTTTGATTGGTAAATCGGTCAGCTTGGGCTGTTTCAGACATGATGTGTTACTGGAAATCCAGTTTAAGAAAGGCGTATAAGAGGTTTTTATAATAGGCTTAGGGTACCGTACGTCGATTATATTTAATTATATAATAAGCCATGATTGCCACGATAATACCAACGACGATGAAGCCTGCGTTCAGCACGCCATTATTGAGATTAACGATTCCATAGCCTATGGCGCCTGTCATTAAAGCATAGTAGCAAAAGGGCAATAGTGTCTTTCTAATTACTGCACCCTCCTTGCCAACAAGCCCAGCGACTGCGGAGGCGGCTACTACATTATGTACACAGATAATATTTCCCGAGGCTCCACCTACTGCCTGTAAGGCGACAATCCAGGTTGGATCTACCAAGATACGTTCGCCTACACCAAATTGAAAAAGCGAGAACATCATGTTGCTCACTGTATTACTGCCGGCCACAAATGCGCCTAGTCCTCCGATAAATGTTGAGAAGAAAGGCCACGCCGAGCCGGCTAAATTAGCTACGCCTTCTGCCAGTGCAATTGGCATCTGCTCATAGCCTGCGGTACCTCCGCTCGAATTAATAAATACTTGTACCATAGGTACTGTAAAAACAAGAGCAGTGGATGCAGGCACCAGGGTTTTCAGTGAGCTGTGGAAGGCTGATTTATATTCTGATGTTTTCAATCCGTGTAATAAGATGGTAATAAGGGAAACGATTACAAATATTGTTCCTGGAGACCACAGGGGTTGGAATGAAGCACTAATGTCGCTTCCCAAAATTTGTGGCCATGACCAGGTGATAAAAGGATTGGATCCTCTTAGAAAAGTTTCTAGGTTAAGTACAGGTAAGCGGGTTAATACGAGCAAACCGGCAACAAACAAGTAGGGAGCCCAGGCACGCAGGAGGCTTATGGAGCGATGAGTTTCGCTTACGTTGGTTTCACTCTGCAGATTACCTGTCCATTCATCTTCCCAGTTGGATTTACTATCGAAGTCCCAGATTTCATCAGGAGAGGGCATCAGAAAACCTGACTTTGCTGCAGTGACAACTATGGCGAGACCTATCAGGCCTCCGAACATAGAGGGAAATTCAGGGCCAAAAAATGTAGCAACGAACAGATAGGGGATGGTCATTGAAATAGCAGCAAATAGTGCAAATTTCCAAATCTTGAAACCATCTGCAAATGAACGATGCTTTCCAAAAAAGCGGGTCATAATGGAGGCGACCAAAAGTGGAATAAAGGTGCCTGCCAGCGCATGGATTAAGGCTACCTTAGTAGCGATAAACTCGAGGAATAAGTCCCATTCTGCGAATCCTCTCTCCGCGGCATAGGCAAGCATATTTGGGTCGGCAGACAAACCGGTATTGATTCCAACCAGTATAGGAGTGCCCATGGCTCCGAAAGACACGGGTGTGCTCTGAATTATCATACCTGCTACTACCGCGGCCATAGCGGGAAAGCCAAGGCCTACCATCAGTGGAACCGCAACTGCGGCTGGGGTACCGAATCCGGCAGATCCTTCTATGAAGGAGCCGAATAGCCATGCAATTATGATTACTTGAATACGTCGATCGGGGGTGATATCGGAAAACCCTTGTCGAATAGTCTGAATGGCGCCACTTTTCTGAAGAGTATTAAGTAACAGGATCGCCCCAAATATGATGTAGATAAGCGTGCCGGCCACGATTAAACCGTTAATGGAGGCGGCCAGCACTTGTCTGATAGGAACTTGCCAAATGTAGTAAGCCAGGATTACTGCGACTACATAAGCAATAGGCATAGCGCGGCTAGCTGGCCAGCGAAGCATGACCAGGAATACGGCAACCGAAATTATGGGTAAAAATGAAAGTAGCGCTAGGATACCAGAGCTCATAGTGATTGTTCTTTTGTGTGTGTTGGTATAGAGAACCGGTTGAGCTTATCAGATATTTTCGCGACAGAGAAACCGAAATGTCTTAACAAAAATATTTTATTAAGACATTACAAACAGCAGGAATTTTAATGGTATTCCATATGTATGTAGGAGAAGAGCACGAAATTACTCAAATAAAATCCAAACTGCTGGCGTAAGTCAAGGTCAGATTCAAGGACCCAATGTTGGTAATCGTCGAGCAACAGGAGTGAATATATACTCAGCTGTTTCGTAATTTCGCTTGAGCAGCTGCCAGTCGCGCAACAGGCACTCGAGGAGGAGAACAGCTTACATAGTTCAGGCCTGCTCGATGGCAGTAATCAATGGAGGAAGGGTCTCCAGCGTGTTCTCCACAGATACCGAGTTTCAATTCAGGCTTAGCAGTCCTTCCCTTGTCTACAGCCAGTTTCATCAGTTTTCCAACTCCGGACTGATCGAGACTAGCAAACGGGTTTTGGCTGAATATTTCTTTACGCTGGTATTCATCGTAAAACAAGCCCATGTCATCGCGACTTAATCCGAGGGTAGTTTGAGTAAGATCATTTGTGCCGAAGCTAAAAAAATCTGCTTCCATAGCAATTTCATCGGCCGTTATAGCGGCGCGGGGAACTTCCACCATGGTGCCCACGGTATAGTTGACGCGCACTCTTTTAGCTTTCATCACTTCACGGGCAATCCGATGCACTATGCCCAACTGATCGCTAAGTTCTTCTCTAAACCCAACCAAAGGTATCATTATTTCTGGATTTACACGGGTGCCTCTTTTATTTTTTAGTACTTGGGCAGCGGCTTCGAAAATAGCTCGGGTTTGCATTTCGGTAATTTCCGGATAGAGAATTCCTAACCGACACCCGCGGCAACCCAGCATGGGATTTTCTTCATGGAGTGATTTGATTCGGTCAATAACGAAATCAAAAGGTACTCCTAGCTTTTCAGCTAGTTGACGCCTCACAACGTCATCATGGGGTAAAAATTCGTGAAGGGGGGGGTCCAGCAGACGAATTGTAACAGGACGCCCATTCATCTCTTTAAAAAGACCAACGAAGTCTTTTCTTTGAAATGGTAACAATTTTTTCAGAGCAGTGCGGCGCTGTACTTCGTCCACTGCAAGTATCATTTGCCGCATATAATCGATGCGGTCTCCATCGAAGAACATGTGTTCTGTGCGGCAGAGCCCGATACCTTCAGCTCCGAAAGATACGGCTTGGCGCGCCATCAAAGGTGTATCAGCATTTGTTCTGATCTTGAGAGAGCGGTGTTTATCGGCCCACTTCATAACTGTTTTAAACAGCTCGTAAGTAAAGCTACTAGCAGGTTTGAGACCCCCTTCTAACACCCGTTTAACTTCAGAGTCGGCGGTTTCAATCGCTCCCTTGTAGATTTTTCCCGTACTACCGTTGATCGATATATAGTCCCCTTCGTGCAGAACGACCTTACCGGCAGTAAGCGTGCGTTTTTCATAGTTAATATTTATGTCTCCAGCTCCGCAAATGCAAACCTTCCCAAGTTGCCTAGCAACTAATGCGGCATGAGAGGACACGCCGCCACGAGAAGTCAATATACCTTGTGAGTGGAGCATCCCTTTTAGGTCGTCTGGAGAGGTTTCGGAGCGGCAGAGCACCACCTTATTTCCCTTGCGGGTTTCGGTTACAGCATTAGCGGCAGTAAATGCTATTCGGCCAGCCGCAGCTCCAGGCCCAGCAGGCAAGCCAAAACCTATTAGAGTCGCTGATTTCAATGCCTTAGGATCGAAGACAGGCACTAGTAGGGAGTCAATGGACTCTGCGGGGATCTTTAGTAAAGCAATTTTCTGAGAAATTAGGCGTTCCTTCTGCATTTCTACCGCAATACGTACTGCAGCTAGACCTGTACGTTTGCCATTTCGGGTTTGCAAAATAAATAGTTGACCATTTTCAATAGTGAATTCAAAATCTTGCATGTCCTTGAAATGCCGCTCCAGTTTGCTTCGAACCCTTTTTAGATCGCGGTAACTCTTTGGCATGCTGCTTTCCATGTTGCTTATAGCAAGGGGAGTGCGAATACCCGCGACTACATCCTCCCCTTGGGCATTCATTAAGTACTCGCCATAAAAAACCTTTTCTCCGTTAGCGGGATCCCGAGTAAACGCAACACCCGTGGCACTTCGGTCACCAGTATTTCCAAATACCATGGCTTGCACACTGACTGCGGTACCCCATTCGGACGGGATACCATATTGTTGGCGATAAATGATGGCGCGGTCGTTTTTCCACGATCCCAAGACTGCGCCAATAGCTCCCCATAATTGCTGCATTACGTCTTGGGGAAAAGTGTCGTGTGTGTGTCTGGCTATCAATGCCTTGTAACGTTTTACTAATTCCTTGAGATGAATAGTGGTCAGGTCACTGTCTGAGGTAACGCCCACACTTTTTTTTAATTTTTCTAACACTCCGTGAAATGGTTCTTCTTGCTCTTCGGATTTTGCCTGTATACCCATAACCACATTACCGTACATTTGGATAAATCGGCGATAGCAATCCCAGGAGAATCTGGGGTTTCCAGATACCTCTGCTAAACCTTCAACAGTTTTGTCATTAAGGCCTAGGTTCAGAATCGTATCCATCATACCCGGCATCGAATCCCTCGCTCCGGATCGAACAGAGACTAGTAATGGATTCTGACGTGTTCCAAATCTCTTGCCTAGCTGTGTCTCGATTCGCTTAAGCGCGGTCAAAATTTCTTTCTTTAAGGCGGTGGGGTAACGTTTTTCATGGTCGTAGTAGTAGGTACAAACTTCGGTACTGATTGTGAATCCTGGAGGCACGGGCAGACCTATGGAAGCCATTTCAGCCAAATTGGCACCCTTACCGCCTAGTAATTCACGCATTCCGGCATTGCCTTCTGTTTTGCGGCCGAAGGCAAAGAGGTATTTTTTGGTCTTCCCGGTGGATTTTGTTGTTACTGAAGAAGATCTGGATTGTGACGCTTTACTCATATAGCAGTTACTTACCTTAAAATCAGATAGACTGGCGTACCTGGTAAATATGCCTCCTAGACTTAAGAAGGCAGGCAGATTTCAGATAGCTGATTCTGCAATAGGCTAATACCGGGGACTTTCAGGCAGCCTCATTCGCCAAGTCATGTGCAATAAATTATTTAAATGCACTCAGAGCGGGTGAGCAGAATAAAGCACCTGCAAGCCAAAATCCAGCGCTGAATCGAGGCTGCCCGAACCTAAAACTACAGTTTTCTGTTAATTTGCAGTTTAGAGCAGCAAGTAAGCATCACAAGTCACCGTTGAAGAAATTCTCTCCCTTTTTCCTTAGTTTTGTTAGGTAAATCTCTATATTTAAGGAAGAGGATTTCTGGAGCTTGACAATTCCGAGTGTACAATCGGCGTAGAGCTCAGTCCTATTTAAAGGATGTGAACGCGTTCGTTACTTCCTGCGAAATTGTCATTGTTCTACTTCCGAAGGGAGAGGATTGCTCGAAAAGTATGCGTCTAGGTTCTTTATAAGCAGATTCCCCATTTCAACTCGCGTCTCAAGGGTTGCACTACCTATGTGGGGAAGCAGCACAACATTGTCCATTTGTTTTAACGAATCTGGGACATAGGGTTCGTTAGCTAACACGTCTAACCCTGCCCCTGCGATCAATCCTTGGGCAAGCGCAGCAATGAGAGCTTCTTCATCAACGGTAGTACCTCTGCCGACATTTATAAATATTCCCGCAGGACCGAGAGCCTGTAGTGTTCGGCCATCGATTATATTTCGAGTTTCGTCTCCACCTGGCAGCATACTTAATAATATGTCGGAATTTTCGGCAAGCTCCAAAATCGTTGGGTAGTAGGTATAGGGACAGGGTTTGATTGACCGATTATGGTATGCGATCTTCATTTTGAACGGTAAAGCGCGTTCAACAATTGCATTACCGATCCTACCCAAACCAATAATACCCAGGGTTTTTCCTGCTAAGCTCCGGCTCGGAGGGAACGGCCCATGTTGCCAGGAATTGTTTCGTACAAATTTATCAGCGTTAATGATGTTACGCATGGTTGTTACAATCAATGCCATAGCGATATCAGCCACTGCATCATCCAATACACCGGGAGTATTAGTAACCCGTATTCCTTTGTGTTTCGTTTTTGAGAAATTTATACCTTCAACGCCCACGCCAAACGCTGCAATTATTTTAATTGAGGATAAATCATATACTCTTTCATCACACACCCAAGATGCTGTTGCTACGGCCCGACATTTTCCTTCAAGACTCTGAATTAGTTTATTTTGTTCTTTTTCTGCATAATCCCAAAGATGGTGAGTGATATACTCCTTATCTAGTTTGGCTATAGTTTCATGATCAAACTTATTTGCGATCAAGACAATTTCTGAACTTGGCATAGAAGATGCCTACCGGTAGCGTAAAGAAGAGGCAGTGTATTATTTTCGATTATGGCTAGGCAAGTTATGATCTATCAGGGGGAACGCATTCAGTTGCGGTAGTTATAAATATTCCGTAGATTGATTGTATGCTATTTATAACCAAGTGAGGCGGTATGTGGGTAACATGAATTTGCAGGCTAAGTCTTTTAAGCTACTTCCTTCTATTGATAAGTTGCTTCAGTCAAAAGAACTAAAGCCTTTAATCAACCGGGTTGGACAAGACGCTGTTAAGAGTGAATCACGTTCCCAACTTGATTCACTGCGAACAGCAATAGCCAATAACGATGAAAGAATTTTGAAACGATTAACCGAGGATAAATTCTTAGAAGCACTTTGTGTCACTATCAAGGCAAATGTCGAATCTGAATTTGCTGGCTCACTTCTACCTGTTTTCAATCTTACTGGCACCGTGTTGCATACTAACTTGGGTCGGGCTCGGTTGCCTCAAAAAGCTATAAGCGCCATGCAGGTTATTGCTAGTGAAGCAGTTAACCTGGAATATGATCTTGCCGCTGGCACTAGAGGCGATAGAGACTCACATATTGAGGAAACGCTGTGCAATATTACCGGTGCTGAGGCAGCGACCATTGTAAATAATAATGCAGCTGCAGTACTGCTGGTGCTAAATACTCTTGCAGAAAAAAAAGAAGTTGTTGTCTCCCGAGGAGAATTGGTCGAAATTGGAGGATCTTTTCGAATTCCAGATGTAATGAAGAGCGCTAACTGCGAACTGAAAGAAATAGGCACTACAAATCGAACTCATTTGCGAGATTATGAGGCAGCTGTCAACAAAAACACTGCCGTATTTATGAAAGTGCACACGAGCAACTATGAAATTAAAGGATTTGTAAACTCGGTCTCTGAATCCGAACTCGGAGGATTGGCTAAAAAACATAATCTTCCGTTTGTCTCTGATCTGGGTAGTGGCACGTTAATTGATTTGACTCGGTTTAATTTGCCTCGGGAAATAACAGTGCAGGAATCTATTCAAATGGGAGCTGACATTGTCACATTTAGTGGTGACAAATTATTGGGTGGCCCTCAAGCGGGTATCATAGTTGGGAAAGCTAATCTTATTTCCAAAATTAAAAGTAATCCCCTAAAACGTGCCTTAAGGATAGACAAAATTACCCTTGCTGGTCTTAAAGAGGTAATCAATTTATACCGGGACTCTTCCAGGTTGCAAAAACGCTTACCGCTATTACAGGATTTAACTCGTCCAACAGAGGATATACAAAATTTGGCAACCCAATTACTTCCATCTTTGCGACGAGTGCTTTCAGACCGGGCTACTATTGAGGTAAGGCCGTGTCTAAGTCAAATTGGGAGTGGGGCCTTGCCACTGAGCTTATTGCCAAGTATGGCCTTAGAAATTACACCAGTAGCTGAAAAAGGGCAGACGGATGCGGCTCTTAGCAATCTTTCTCATGCATTTCGCAAGCTTTCAAAACCTGTGATTGGCCGAATACATGATGGGAAGCTGATTTTCGATTTACGGTGTTTGCAGGATAAGAAAGAATTTGAAGCCCAACTCGTCGAGCTTCATCTAAGTTAATAAGTTTTTGGTTAAACCACTCCGCCGTGCCGTTCCGCGCTTACGCCAAGTTTTAAACTAACCAAGGAAAGAATAGCTGCTGCAAACATCATTAGGAGTAAAGGATAAACGGTGCCATTAAAGATCAAAGCAACAACCTGAGCTGCCACTGCAGAAAAACCCATTTGTAGAAACCCAGTCAATCCAGAAGCGCTACCTGCAAAATTTGGGAATTCATTTATAGCTGCCGCCATAGCGTTGGGAAGGGTTATACCATTTCCGAAAACCGACACAGCAATAGGAGCAAACAGTGCTAATGGATGCTTGATTCCTGATGACAGTAGGATAAAAGCAAGTGTGATTCCCAGAACAGATATAAAACCTCCCCAGGTAATCAACTGATTCAATTCCAATCTGTGCCCAAAATAGCGCGTTACGTAATTACCCAACATAAATCCTAAGGGGACCATAATGAAATAATAACCATATTCGGTTGGAGGTCTATCTAGTACCGATACCATGATTTCGGGTGCCGCTGAAATGAAGCTGAAAAACACGACGGAAACAAAAGTGACACAGAATGCATAACCACAGTATGCAGGTGATTTAAAAAGTCTAAAAAAGATTAGCAACATCGCTCTAACCCCCTCAAAGGGCACCGGTTCTTTTAGAGTTTCTGGTAGATAGTTAATCGTAAGCATTAAGATAAGTATGCAGAGGAGGGCTATTGCGATAAAAATCGATTGCCATCCAAATTGGTTCATCAATTCGCCACCTACAGCAGGAGAAAGCATTGGGATTACAACCATCACCATTACTAGGGTAGCAATAACGCGCGCTGCTTCCTCGGCACCGTAAATGTCGCGCACTATGGCGCGGGCGAGCACAAGGCCAACCGCCCCTCCAAAAGCTTGGATAAAACGACCAAGGATTAATAGTTCAATAGAAGTTGAAAAATAACAGAACATTGAGCCAGCGAATGTAATTACCAGCCCTAGTAGCATAATAACCCTGCGCCCATATTTGTCTGATAAGGGCCCATACACTAGTGTCCCAATTGCTATAGCAAACATAGAGAGACTTAGGGTCAGCTGAGCGATGTCATTACTGACTTGAAACGTGTCCTTGATAATGGGAACGGCTGGAAGCAGAATTTGCATAGCCGCCGGACCTAATGCCGAAGCTGCGGCGAGCAATATTATGAGGCGGTTGGAAAGCGAAGTTAAGTCTGACAAATTACTGCCTAAAACTGGCGTGAGAGAAAAATCGAGGGCTCTGCGCTATCGGAGTTTCTGGTTAGCGATTCAGAAAAGCTTCTCGGTTCTGATTACCGTTAATCTGCGAGCTAAGGATGACACTGGAGCCCAATAAAATTGATCGTTGGGCTTTGCTGATGTCGTACCCAAGGCCAAATGTTCGGGTATGAAAATTTCTGGTTAACTCTTGGGCATTCCAATCGCTGCTCTGATTCGCAGCCGTTGACATAGTGTAACATGATATGACGATGCCAGTTCTGGCATTTAAACAAATTGAAAGATCAGGTGTTTGTTGGACTGAAAGGTTGAATCCATTTTCGTGTTCGTAGAAGCGTGGTGATCGAATTAAATATTTGGAAACTTGTTTGGAAAATTCCGAGTCATCTATTTCCAGTCTGATAGGGATGCTAGCCTCCAGACGTCTGCTGATACTAGGGTCTTGTCGAAGAGCAACAGCATAGAAATTTAGCGAATCCTCATGCTGACCCATTCTCCAGAACGCCTCTGCCATGCGTGCTGAGATTCTGGCTCTTAATAAGGTTTCTTGTTCAGGAAGTCTAGCTAGCGCACTGCGTCCTGCCTCCAACACAGAAGGGTAATTTTTATCTAATGCTGCTATTTCGGTTCTGTACGAAAAGTAATAACCGTTATTAAGCTGAAAGGCACCATTTTCTCTTGCTTGTTCTAGAACCACGCTCATTACTCCGGTTCCAAGTAGTTGCACAAGTTCGGGCTCTACCCATTCGGGTATGTGCACGTCGAGTGGAGCATAAGGGCGGAGCCGGTTCTGGATAACTTCAAATTCGGCAAAAAGTGACCCCGCCCGACGGGCTGCTCGCCAAGCATTTATTTGTAGGGTAATTTTATTTAACCGCATTCGCATCGCACTAAAAAAGTCCATCGTAGCCATATTTTCTAGTTGTATCTGGTACTCAGATCTGTTCGCCATCATATTAAGTAAAGCAGCGTATGCATCTTTTTGTTCATCATCGGCACTGTAGGAGCCGTTTCTATCAGGTTGATTCAACGCAGTATTAGTCAGCTTTACTGCATCTTCTGCGTAACCGGCTAACAACAGAAAGCTTGAGCTTACTAGGAAATGTTCTGCACGATTCATTACGTTGACGATTGGTTCTTGTTGTTCGCGCCACAGCAGCATACGGTCCAACGCGTTTCGTGCTTCATCGAATCGCCCCTGATTCATAGTTAGATAAAGCATATATATCCAGGGATCAGCTACGCTATTTGGATTCAGGTAGCGAGTAGCTCGCTGTAGGTAATCTTCGGCGCGCTCTATTTGGAGTAAACTCAGGGCCACTTCGGATGCGTTGGTGAGATATACTGTATCGAAGTCATTAGTTTGGTCTTCGACTTTGCCATCTTCATCAATTGCTCTGTCACAGGCCGAGGTGGATTTTATCGGTTGCAGGCTTGCTAGCTCAGCTGCGCAGAGTGTGTTCCAGGCGCGGGCCCTTTCTCTTCTATTGTCATTGGTTTGCAATACTTGGTTGGCACTCTGACGGGCTGCATCGTATTGCTTTAACTTGATGAGGGGCCAACCTCTGAGGGATTCGACATCAAGCCCATATATTTCGCTGAGTTTATTTAGATACATCAATGACTGGATCTGTTCACCCATGAGTTGATGAACGTAAGAAAGCTGATTCAAAGTTAGGTAATGCCATGGCATATTGCCCGAACTAACCGCCTGTTCTAGAGTTTCATATCCGGTCAGTTGTTCGGCGCGGTTTAGGTGGAACAAGGCTCGAGGCATATTGCCTTCCACTATTAATAGTACTTCAGCTAGTGCGAATTGGGCGGCAGGAGAATCAGGTTGGTTACGAACCCATTGGTCAGACAATTCACGCGCCTTTACATTCAAATCCAGATTAAGTGCATCACAAATTTCTAGTGCTCGGAGCTCGGAAATACTAGTGAGCCCAAAGCACAAGGGTAGGCGTGCCTCTGGAATTTCGACTTTGTTTAAATCGATGGCTAAGTCGTCTTGCGCTTTCGTGGACGTTAGCTTGAGGAAGCAAATTGTAGCGATAATACAGAGCAACCAGGCTCTGTTTGATGATCGCTTGTACTGAAGAAAATAAGGGCTCATCTTGTTAGAGTGCACTTAGCTAGGTGCTCCATAGGATCACGCATATTATCCAACAATACTTTCGCTAGGTCGGAAACCCCTGGTGCCAATTCGATACGGTGTCCGAGTACGCGCGGGAGTAATATTTCCATATCTTCTGCACTGACATAATTCCGGTCCCTTAACGCAGCAGACACTTGTAAAGCTGGGAGGAGCAGTACCATTGATCGAGTAGAATTGCCTTGCAAAACACGATCGTCATTGCGGAGATTCCGAGATATATCGACCAGCGCAGTTTTAATTGCAGGGCTGATGTTTACTTCAGAGTCGATTTGCTTGCGAGCTTGTAACACTTCATCTCGAGTAACAGTTTTTAACTGACCGCTTAGATCCCTTCGTTCCTTGTATGTATCAAGTACATTTAGTTCTGATTCCCTATCAATATGTTCCATTGTGATCTTGAATAAAAATCGATCTAGTTGTGGACTTGGAAGGGGATAGGTGCCGACCAAGTCGAGAGGGTTCTGTGTGGCAATTACAAAAAACAAATCGTCCAGGGGATAAGTAACATTGTCTACGGTAACCTGTTTTTCTCCCATTGCCTCAAGCATGGCGGACTGAACTTTTGGCGAAGTTCGGTTTATTTCGTCCGCGAGCAGTACGTGGGCGAAAAGGGGACCATGCCGGAAATAGAACGTGCTGCTATTGCTGTCAAAAACCGGAACGCCGGTGATGTCTGATGGCAGTAAATCAGGTGTAAACTGAATACGTCGGAATGGCACTATGGATTCTTCGTTATTGCAGCCATTGATGATAGCTTCCCCCAATGCTTTCGCTAGAGTCGTTTTTCCTGAGCCAGGGTAATCCTCCAACAAAATATGTCCATCGGCAATTAGCGCGATAATGGCCAATTCAATGACATTTTCACGCCCCAGTACCTGCTGTTTCACCGTTTGTATCAGAGTTTTTAGCACAGCTACTGATTTAGCTAGGTCTGAGTGCGCGATGGGACTGTTCTCGTCACTATCCAATTTCGACACTTCAGTGAGTTCGACAGTACTGTCTGAGGTCATAAACTACTCCACGTAAGATATTAGTTTGCTGGCTAGCTTACTTGGTCATTATCCATGAAAAGGGATTTAGAAAAGCTACTACTTTTCTCCATGTCGCTATGTTGTATTTAATTTCTTTCGTGACCCCTGCAGATAGTGTATGCCATTGCTGAGTACTAATTTCTTCTCGATCAGCTTGACCTAAGGCGCAGGCAAGATGATAGTCAGTCATTCTTGCAAGTGAGGGGCTAGTTTGACTAGCACGCATGGCAAATTGTTCTCGGCTTTCGCCAAAATCCCGATGTAATCCAACAGCGGAAAGCCGATCGAGAGCGGCCCTATAAGTTACGCGATACTGGTTCTGAGTATTGGTGTTCATTGGTACCCATAATCGATAGAATTTAACGAAATATCCGATGATCAGAGCTAGGGCCGCGATAGCGTATAAAGCTCTTAAAAGAGTTTGCATTGTGACAAATGTAGATTGCTGGGACTTGAGAAAATCTTCGAACGAAGCGTCACTTCTCAGCATATCGCCCAGTAGCTGCTGCAAATCGTTTTGAGGATCCGTAGTCATGTCCACAAGAGTTTGTTGCGGAGCTGGATCTACTATAACCCATCCGATATCACGGAAGTAGATTTCCGGCCAGGCATGACCGTGCACTGCCTGGATTAAGAGTGACGAACCACCTGCCCTGTTGCTAGCTGGCACAGCGTATCCGATGCCAACGCGAGCTGGAATCCCTATGCTTCGATACATGTAGGTCGCTGCAAAAGCAAAATGCATACAATACCCTGTCAGGTCCCCGAACAGGAAAGAGGCTGCAGGATCGGTCTCATAAGCATGTTCATTTTTCAGGCTATAAATACCATTTTCATCCAGGTAAGTCTTTATAGCCCAGGCCTTAGCGAAGGGGTCATCAGAATATTCTTCACGTAAGTTCGCAACTAAATTATCGGCGAGCGCACGATAACGATCATCGTCAGGAAGTTTAAGGTACTCTTGCCAAACTTCAGGTAACCAATCTTTTCGTCCAGTTTCCCTACCAATCAGATATTCCAAATCATATTTAGGTGCTAGTGAATAACTGTTATAAGTCCGCTTGAATCTCAAATTATTAGGATTTGGAATATGCTCATATGCAAACGGGCTTTCTAAACCAAAAGGAGATCGATGCGGAACCAGCATGCCAACTGTTGTGCGGACTGAAGTCTGCTCATTTTCACTTATCGGAGGTGGCCGGGCTTCGACAAGGCTATTGGTAAAGTGTTTGATTAGATCTTGATCCATGTCCTCCCGAGAAGCAAAATCGAGCATAGTTCCATTGAACTGAGAATAAGCAGATTCCCGAAAATAGTAAGCACCATTGAGAGGTTCATAGTCATCCCGAAAAACTACTACGGCGACCGGGGCCTCACGGTCATTGAGATTGTTATCCCCATCATGAAACGGATTCTGTTCGCTAGTTGAGTTGCCGGCCTGGTTTTGGCCTGTTAATCCCAGATTATCGGTAAGTTGGGGTGTCGGCAGACCAAATAATCGAACGTAAGCGAGTAGCGAGAAGCATAGTAGTCCCAATATTAGGAAGTGGTAGGGCAGTCGTTTTTGATTATTCTCAATCATTAACAATGCTGATAGAGATAAAACAGCTCCACATCCAAAGGCCATCAGAATAATAGAAGGATCAAAGCCTCGGACTAGCGCAAAATCTCCAATAACAAATGGTCTTTGGATCATGCCATTTCGATGTGCAGCTAATGTCAAAACGAAGGCAGTTGCGACGAACATGATTTCTAAAATGGCACCAAAGCTGGTTCGAAGCGATAGTGTTCTTAAGCCTACAGCGAAGCCAGCACTGATGGTTAACCACTTAATGAATTCGCTAATATTAAATGCACCGATCGGACTAAATAGCCTAGAAATCAACTCAAGATCCACGAGAATTTGGGCCAGTAAGTTTCCAATTAGGCAAAGCAGGAACCCGAAAGCGAGAATCGAACCGGTTTTGATCCGTACTAGTGCAGGTTGGTGCAGATTCCGATCTACTAAATAACAAGCGATCAAACAGCCAATGACACTCCCGCCGGAGCCACTAATTATAGTCAGGGGCAGACTCAATACCCAGAAAGCAGAGGCAATAATGACTGCTCGTAAACTCGTTGGCAGAAGATAATTTAGTGAGTGTTCAGTTGACACTTTCACGGTTTAAACCTTCCTGAGATCGTGGTCAAAGCTGTACCCCGTTTTCCTGTCTACAACTACTGTCGATTCTACTAATTGCCCGAGCTGGGTCAACAAGTTAAGTAAATCCCGTTTCGAGCTTGTCGCATCAAATGAATCATGCGTGTTAGCTCTTTCGTGGTACAAGAGTTTACGCCAAAGGTTACTTGCCTCTTGATCTTGAAACCCATCAGTGGCCAAGACAAGTGAGAACTGACTGGATAATCGGCCTATTGTCTTTTTCATCTGGGGCAGCCAAGGGCCAGTATTCGCTGCGGCAAAAATAATGCAATGGCCGGCCGATTTATTCGGGGTTGCTGCAAGGAAATTGTCAAGCCCGTAACTATATGGGGGGCCAATCGCACGGGATTTAGCGATCGCATCTAAGGCAGATTCAAGTGTAGTGCACGGTTGTTCAGAGCCGTCTGCACCAAATGTCCAGTCTTCGCCCATTGCGCCAGCTTCTATAGCTACCCGGGCTACGGCGGCGGCAGCTTCATCATGTTCGCTGCTAAGAAGATAAGCTATGGTACGTTTGCTCTGGAAAACGCTTTTTTCTGCTAGCCGCACATTTAGCTGACGATTTCTAGCATAAACCTTCCACATGATATTACGAATCGAATCTCCAGGGGTATAAGGACGTATTTCCATACGATCTCCCTCCGGTTCGCCGGTTGGACTGGGAATGCCATCTTCAGCAGTAAGCGACCGCAGCAACGGTAAAGGTTTTACCGTATTTGTTCTTGGTAAAATTCTGCAACCAATATGCTGTTTCAGTCTCCATGAATAGCCACAAAAACCCAAAACATCGGAAACTGTAAATTGGCGGACAATAACGTCCGTAAGGCAACGTTTTTGAGGAATGATTTCTTCCACAAGTTTATTTGTAGGCGAGATTCGAATCCTAGTTTTTATATGGTCTGGACTGACAATCTTCCAGGACAATCTAACCAGGGGGGAGAATTTAATAGCAGGTAAGGCGATGCCAGTTTCATTGGGAAATCCCGCTTCGGCATTAATAGACAAAGCTATCGACTCAGAGCTCTTTAGTTCTTGCTGTATGCGCCGCACTATGAATAGTCCACTCCCCACGCAACAGAACAGGCAAAAAACTAGAATAGTTAGAGCACAAATAGCCAGTGAAAAAACAACTAGATCTAAAAAACCGTATCCGTAAATACTCAATGCGCCAGCAGCAAGTATCAAGGCGATGCTTCCCCGCATTGTCAATGGAATTAGTGCAGCGAGATACCGATAAATCGTTACCAACGCGAATTGGTTAAAATTAATGTTAAATTTTGGTAAATACTGCATAGGTGCTCTTTTAAGGACTGATGAGCTTTTCGAGCAGAGAAGAGTTTCCTCAACACACAATAGCTCTTTCTACGCTTTTATTTGTTGGCTCGATTTTCTATAAGTAGGTCTACTACGGAAGGTTCTGCTAATGTAGTGGTGTCACCGAGACTGTCGAGCTCGTTAGCCGCAATTTTTCGAAGTATTCGCCGCATGATTTTTCCTGAGCGAGTTTTAGGTAATCCGGGTGCAAATTGAATAACTTCGGGTTTAGCAAAAGCTCCGATTTCTTTGCCTACAAACTGTGTCAATTCTTTTCTTAGATCTTCTGTAGGATCTTCACCGCTCATGAGTGTAACGTAAGCATAAATACCCTGTCCCTTGATATCGTGGGGATAACCTACAACGGCGGCTTCTGCTACAGAATTATGGAGTACCAAAGCGCTCTCGATCTCAGCAGTTCCGAGGCGATGGCCTGACACATTGATGACATCATCCACCCGGCCTGTTACCCAATAATCTCCATCTTCATCTCTGCGAGCGCTATCTCCGGTAAAATAATATCCCGGGTAAGTTTTAAAGTACGTGTCGATACAACGCTGGTGGTCACCAAAAACTGTCCGCAATTGACTGGGCCAGCTTTGGGATAGAACCAAGTTTCCCGTTCCAGGACCTTCTATTTCATTACCGTCTGCATCTAATAAAGCAGGACGCACACCAAAAAAAGGTTTTGTGGCTGAACCTGGTTTCAGATCAGTTACACCTGGTAGCGGAGATATCATGATGGCCCCAGTCTCCGTCTGCCACCAGGTATCCACTATTGGACACCGAGAGTCACCTACTACTTTGTAGTACCACTCCCAGGCTTCTGGATTTATGGGTTCACCAACCGATCCTAATAGTCTTAGGGAGGTCCGTGAAGTTTTAGTCACTGGTTCGTCTCCTGCCGACATTAATGCCCTAATTGCTGTAGGTGCAGTGTAAAAAATGTTTACTTGGTGTTTATCCACAACCTGCCAAAAACGCGAGGCATCAGGATAAGTTGGCACACCCTCAAACATTAGGGTAATGGCGCCATTTGCTAATGGCCCGTAGATGATATACGAATGACCTGTTACCCAGCCTACATCTGCCGTACACCAGTAGACATCGCCATTATGATAATCAAATATATATTTATGGGTAATGCTCGCTCCAACCAAATATCCCGCTGTGGTGTGGAGCACGCCTTTTGGTTTGCCGGTCGAACCTGAAGTGTAAAGAATGAAAAGTGGATCTTCAGCGTCCATGAGCTCAGGTTCGCAAACATCACTCGCGCTTGTGGTTGCTTTGTGATAACACACATCTCGTTCGTCGAACCACGCCACATCTGCATTGGTGCGTCGCACCACAAATACGGAATGAACGTTTGAACATTGTTCGAGGGCTTTATCGACATTTGCCTTTAAAGGAACAACTCTGCCACCTCTGAGGCCTTGGTCGGCTGTTATAACAGTTTGGCAGTCGGAGTCCAAAATTCGATCTTTAAGCGATTCAGGCGAAAACCCGCCAAAAACTACTGAATGAATGGCTCCAATGCGAGCACAAGCCAACATCGCATAGGCGGCTTCGGGTATCATGGGCATATAGATACAGACCCTATCGCCTTTTTTAACTCCTCGTTGTTTCAGGGCGTTGGACAATCTGCAGACGTGTTGATGAAGTTGTCTATAGGTAATCTTTTTATCATCACACGGTTCATCACCTTCCCAGATTATCGCTGTTTGTTCTCCGCGGCGTTCCAAATGTCGATCAATACAATTGAATGTTACGTTTAACTTTGCGCCCGAAAACCAACTCGCTTCAGCCTGGGTAAAGTCGCTACTTATTACAGTTTTCCAGGGTTCATGCCAGTAAATCAGTTCACCTGCTTGTTCTGCCCAAAATTCTTCTGGAAACTCTATGGATTGCTTGTACAGCTCATCAAAACGCTGTGGATTCAAATGGCTACGACTGGCGGCAGCCTGACTAACTGGATGAATAACGGCCTCTGGCATGATGTTTTCCTGTATATTTCTTAAAAATATTTGATATTTCTTCAACCTAACAGATAAAGTGAAAGCAAATAAGTATCACTCCAAAGGGTTATTTGGCAATGGTCTCTCGCAGGGGCCGGTCAGTATGCCTTAAAGATACTAGCTACTCAAATGGTTCAAAGGTTTGCAAGTCTTGTTAGCTCTACATCTTAGAGGGGCTAACTGGTTTGCATACGAAGATTGTCGATTAGGCGGCAGATGCCCAAACTTGCGGCAACCATTAATACGATTGAACTATCTTCCGAATTAGCAGGTTGCAGAGTTTCCGCGTGACAGATAGAAAAGTACTCCGGTTTAAATCCGGCTTCCTGAAGTTTCTTTACCCCTTCTTTTTCTAGCTTTCGATAGTCTCTGTCTTCGTTAAGAATCGCGCCAGCTATATCGTTTAAACAAGCATGCAGAAAAGGAGCTATTTTTCTCTCTTCTGCTGTTAGATATGCATTACGTGAACTCATAGCCAAGCCATCCGGTTCCCGTTCTATTTCAATGCCAATAATTTCGATCTCTAACACCAGATCGTTGACTAGTTGTTTAATAAGCAAATATTGTTGGTAGTCTTTTAGTCCAAAAAATGCTCTATCAGGTCGGACTATATTGAATAATTTGCTAACCATTGTAGCAACGCCTGCGAAGTGTCCTGGCCTGCTTTTGCCGCAATGAAGCTCGGAAATCCCAGGTACATGGATAACAGTAGAAGTCAGGGGATTAGAACCGTAGACCTCCTCTACTGAGGGGGCAAACAAACAATGGCAGCCGGCAACGATTAGTTTTTCTTGATCCTCGTTAAGGGTCCGCGGGTAGGTAGTAATATCTTCATCTGCGCCAAACTGAAGAGGATTAACGAAAATTGTAGTTGTTACAAAGGAACAGGATTGGGTTGCAGCTTTGACCAGCTTCAGGTGACCAGTGTGCAGGTTCCCCATTGTTGGTACCAGACCAATCGACTGCTCGGTCATGCGACGGTCGTCTAGTAATTTACGGAGTTCCGAAATGGAAGTTATCGTTTCCATGGTCAGTAAAGCGGGCTAATTAAAGCAGTGATCTTTTGTGGGGAAAGATTTTCCTTTAACTGCTTCTACGTATGCTTCAATAGCGCCAGGAATACCATTTTTTGACTCAATTAAAAAATTCTTAACGAACCGCGGTGTAATAGGGGAAATGCCCAATACGTCATGTAATACCATTATCTGTGCCGTAGTGTCAGGGCCAGCTCCAATTCCTATAACAGGAACATTAACGGATTCTGTAATAGTTTTTGCTAATGATGTCGGAACACATTCGAGCAATAGGATATTTGCTCCCGAGTCCTCTAACAGTTGAGCCTCTTGGAGAATCTGTTGAGCTTGCGTTGTGTCTCTTCCTTGGACATGAAACCCTCCAATTCGATTGACAGATTGTGGTGTTAGCCCCATGTGAGCACACACAGGAATCCCTCGTTCAGCGAGTAACTTGGTAGTATTGGCTATCCAGGCACCCCCTTCTAATTTCACCATGTGCGCGCCCGCACGCATCAGGGCAGCGGCATTTTCGAGAGTCTGTGTTTCTGAGGCATAGCTCATAAAAGGCAAATCAGCCATTAATAATGACCTTTTATTACCCCGTTTTACGCACTGCGTGTGATAGATCATGTCATCCATTGTGACTGGGAGGGTACTGTCGTGCCCTTGTAAGACCATTCCTAAAGAATCTCCAATTAGCATAACTTCAATGCCTGCCTCGCTGAGAATAGAGGCAAAACAAGCATCATAGGCTGTGAGGCAGGTAAATTTTTCTCCTCTCTCTTTAAAATCTTGCAGAGTAGACAGTGTTACATTCGAGTTTGTTTTATGTGTATACATGTTCGTCTATCGTCCAAATGTGGTGGCAGAGGCCTAATTACCCTGTTTAGGCGACGGAGTTTGCGGTGCTGATGGGATTTGGTGATTTATAACAGTGAAGGTCCAGGATTAAAGTAATGCCTGCCTCTAGGCATAGAGACAATATAATCTACTAACAATTGATAGTCATTATCATTGCCCACCAAATCCGTCTTAGCACTGTTAACGATTAAAAGAGAGGTTTTATTGTAATAATGAAAAAATTCCGTGTATGCCTCGTTGAGATTTTCGAGATAGTTCAGTTCGATATATTGTTCGGATTCGATTCCACGCTTCCGAATCCGCTCTAACAAGACATTAGTGGGAGCTTGTAGGTAAATCACGAGATCTGGCGTGGGAGCGTTCATCGTCAAATGACGATAAACGTTCAGATAAAGCTCATACTCATCAGGTTCCAGATTTTGTTGTGCAAATAGTTGATCCTTATCGATAAGAAAATCGGACACTCTAACGGGTTCAAACATATCATCTTGCCGCAATTCCTCTATTTGTTGGGAACGTTGGAACAAAAAACACAGTTGTGTTGACAGCGCATATTGACGAGGATTTTGATAAAACCGATCGAGGAATGGGTTCTCGCTACTTTTTTCAAGTAACACATTATAATTAAATGTATTGCCAAGGCGTTTGGTAAGACTGGTTTTTCCAACACCTATTGGTCCTTCAATAGCGATGTAACTAGGTATAGCTTTGGCTGAGTCTAATTGGCGTATCACTCGGCAGTACCTTATAAATTGCGTTACGTGCGTTTCCGTCGGCGTTTGCTTGGTCGGGAAACGGCAGTGATCATTTGAATTTTCCGTTTTGTATCACCGTTTTGAAAGTCCGTCCACCATTGACCTAATGCGCCGAGGTTTTCTCCTGCCTGTTCACGCAGTAGCAAAAAATCATAAGCCGCTCGAAATCGAGGATGGCTGAATGCAGCTTCAATACTTCGTTTGTTCTTTCTTTCTAGACGATATTGTAGTTCCCAAATTTCTCTACTAACCGAGGTTACTCTCCTCGGTATCGCTGTATAGTTAAGCTGTTCTAAAAAAGTCTGATTTGCTGCTTGTATAAAGTGCTGATGGCGGTTCATTCCCGGAGACACAGGTTGGGTTAGGTGCAGTTTAAGCACTGGCCAGAGTATAGCGGCAAACAAAAATGCAGGCGTAACAGACTTACCCATGGTTAAACGCTTATCCGTATTTTCCAATGCAAGATCTATTAGTTTGCCCCAAGGCAGTTCCACTTGTTTCATAGCTTCCAAGGTAGGCGCAAATAGGTACGGCCCGAGGTGAAAGTTCCTCAATTTTTCGAAAGTAACCGCTGCATGACCTCCAGCTAGGAGTTTCAGCGTTTCGTCAAATAACCGGGCCCGCGATACTGAATTTAAAAGATGACCCAGTTGATCAAAGGGCCTTTGTGTCGACTCTTCTATTGAAAAACCAAGTTTAGCAGAGAACCGTATTGCCCGTAGCATCCTCACCGGATCTTCCCTGTACCTAGTGGCAGGATCCCCAATAATGCGTATTTCCTTCTTATCTAGGTCTTCCATGCCGGTACTAAAGTCAAGGATCCTGAAGTGGTCGACGGTGTAGTAAAGTGCATTTACTGTAAAGTCCCTTTGTAAAGCATCTTGGTCAATGTCCCCGTAGACATTATCACGCAGAATCATACCGGAGCTGGAATGGGCAGAATCCAGTCCACGAATCTGTCTTCTTGAGGCATCATCAGCAATCTCGTTCTGCGGATCGTGGTGAGCTCTAAAAGTAGTTACTTCGATAATTTCCCGGCCGAATCTAATATGCACAATCTTGAACCGACGACCTATGATTCTCGCATTTTTAAAAAGCCTTTTTATCTCTTCAGGAGTCGCGTTTGTTGCTATGTCGAAATCTTTGGGTTTATTACCGAGCATCAAGTCACGGACCCCCCCGCCGACTAAAAAAGCGTGAAATCCTGTTTCTTTGAATCTGTATAAGACTTTTAGGGTATTTGGACTGATCTGTTTTCGAGAGATAGGATGTTCATCACGCTCGATGATGCGAGCCTGATCCAAACCGGTTAAAGATGGTTTTAAACTCATCTGTATTCAGTTACAACTTGAACTACTTAAAGAGGTCACGTTCTAGATATTAAAGGGAATAATTTGAATATAAGTAAAATTTTTACACAAATTCTTAAGAGAATCCCTGACTGTAATAATGATCATTTGGCTACCAGTACACTTCCAGACGAGATGATACACCGGCTTAGAATAAATAGCAGAATTTGGTGGAGTTTGAATGACTGAAAGATAATCAAGGGGGTGAAAGTCACCCCCTATGGGAAGAAAATAGCTATTGTTATTATTACTATTAGTTTGCTTTTATTTTTATGTATCGGGAGCCAAAAAGCGGCGCCGCATAAGCAACCGGCAGTCTAATTCGGGGTCACGTAACAAAGAGCCACACAAACCCCAAACACAGCCTTTTTATTATTTAATGCACTAACCTAATTTTTGAAACTCAGTAATGCTATTTTTGTTTTTATTGAGGCTTATTATTGTTGTTTATTGTTATTAGCCGGTTAAATAATGCATTTAATGTGCCAATAAAGATAAATACTTAATTATCAGTAATTTGGCATTCTAAAAATTAGTAATTGATTATTTAGTTTGTGTAATTGTTACTAAATTTCACCAAAATATGGGAAATATAGTAACAGTAACGATCGAGGCTAGCATTACACAAATCGTCTGAAACGCATATACAACGTTTCTTTTTATTAGCTAGGTCTGTTCTTATAAGCAAGTTTTCGACTTAGAGTAGGCGGAAAGGTCGGTTAAATTATGCTATTTGTTTTTTGTTGCGCGGTATTCCAAAGCGTTGCCTTCTCTCCCAGAGACATTTACGACTAATTCCAAGCTTCCTAGCTAACTGGGTTTCGTTCATACTGTCTTGGTGTTCTAGAACGAATCGTTGAAAATAATCTTCTAGCGAAAGATCTTCGACTGGTTCGCTGTTATCAAACGCAGAGGTTTCGGTCGGTGTACTACTTTCAAGATCAATAGCTAGCAATTCTTCGCCGATCTTGTTTTTTTCCGCCAGTACTACTGCCCTCTCTATTGCATTTTCTAATTCACGGACGTTACCGGGCCAAGTATATTTAGCAATCGCATGGCTAGCACTATCACTGAAATTAAGCATCGGCGCTTTCAAACGAATGCAGGTTCTACGTAGAATAGCGTCTGCAACTTCAAGAATATCATTACCTCTCTCCCGTAATGGAGGTATCAAGAGGGCCATGACATTAATCCGATAATATAGATCTTCCCGAAAATAACTATCCACAACCAATTGTTTTAAATCTCGATGAGTAGCAACTACTAGCCTTACATCTACTTTTTTTGATTGAACCGAACCAACCTTCCGAATTTCATTTTCTTGAAGCACCCTTAGAAGACGCGCTTGAGCTTCTAAGGGTAATTCGCCTATTTCGTCGAGGAACAATGTACTCCTATTCGCTGCTTCAACGAGGCCAGTGCGCGTGGCTGTTGCCCCAGTAAACGCACCTTTCTCATGTCCGAATAACTCGGACTCAATGAGGTTTTCAGGGATTGCGGCGCAATTTACAGAGATCATTTCCTGATTTTCGCGATCGCTCAGATTGTGAATTGCACGGGCTACTAGTTCTTTACCTGTACCTGATTCACCGTTAATGAGAACCGTGGAGTTGGTTTGCGCTACCTTTCGAATTCGCCGGAACAGTTCCATCATTTGTGGACAGCTGCCAATCATTCCATGGACTGCAGGCTGGGGTTCTTCTCTTTCGATCTTTTCTTCTCGTTCGGCCTTTGTGTGTTCACGAATTATTTTGGCTACTGTTTCGATGATTTCATTGTGTTCGAAAGGCTTGGCAATATAATCCACGGCTCCCATCTTCATCGAATCAATCGCAGAACGGATACTTGAATAGCTCGTCATTATAAGGACAGGGGTTTTGGTGGCTTTGATAATATCGGTGCCAGGAGCTCCAGGTAAGCGAAGGTCGCTAATAATTACATCGAATTTGTCTAAGTCATATTTTTCTAATGACTCTGTAACAGTTCCAGCTTCACTGACCTGATATTTGTGACGCTCAAGTAATCGCTTCAGCGCGTTGCGGATTACTACTTCGTCTTCTACTACTAAAACTTGGATCATTACTGTTTTAATGTACGTCTAACAATTTACGACTATCTTAATCGCACTAGCTTGCCCGTACATTATTGAGCCTCGCCATTCTACTTCTGGAATTCAGATGTATTTTCATCATAACAGGGAAATCGCATTATTACTTGTGTTCCCGATCCATTGGTCTTATCGATCGGACTAATTATATCAATATCCCCATCTAAATCCTCTACTATACGGAATGCTAGGGAGAGGCCCAATCCAGTGCCTTCCCCAGCTTCTTTTGTAGTAAAAAAGGGGTCAAATACCCTATCTTTTATGTTTGGAGATATGCCAGCTCCTTCATCCGTGATCTTAATATGTACCCAGTCTGTTTCCATAATAGTTTGTAGTAAAATAGTGCTATTTGGTGGACTGGCATCGCGGGCGTTACTAATCAGATTTACGAGTACTTGCAGTAAGCGCTGCGTATCTCCTAAAATCTTAGTTTTAGGATCACATTCCATTTGAAATTGGATATCTTTGCTTTTCTTATCGAGTGAAATTAACGTTTTGGCTTCTTCCATGCACTCAAGCACGGAAATTACTTCTTTCTCGTAATGGGTTTGATTGGATCCGGCATGAGAAAAATTCACGAGAGACTGTAAGATTTTTGAGGTTCTACTGGTCTGTTGAATAATCTGCTCAGCTAAATTATTTAATTCTTTATCCTTATACTCATCACGAATAGTTTGCGCAAGACATGCAATACCAGTAATAGGATTTCCGATTTCATGGGCCACTCCTGCCGCTAGCCTACCTATTGAAGCCAAACGCTCGCTATGCGTTAGGCCTGCTTCTAATATTTCAGTTTCTGTAATATCTTCCAGTAGTATGATTGTGCCTTCGAAGAAGTAAACATCAGCCCTATCATTTTTGCTTGAATCTTTTTCATCTAATTCATCGATAATTGCTTTATGCAGGGTTACCGCTTTTTTCTTTCCGTCTACCTCAAAATAATTTTTATAATTGTGGCTGGAATTTCCTTTAAGAAAATTACTGATAAGTGATAACCAAGGTTCGTTCAAATCAGTAAGCTGTGAACCTACAACGTTAGTAGATTTGATACCTGTGAATTCTTCAAGAGCACGATTCCACATGATTACTTCATCATCAAAACTAAGTGAACAAACACCCAGTGGTAAATCGAGCAAAATCTGTCGGATGGGGCGAGGTATATACACGGATCAGGCCTTATTCCTGTGTGTCCTGTGGGATATTAGCTAACTTAGGTACAGCCTGTATATCCCAGTTTTCAATAGCCCACTGTAATTGAAACCGTGGTTCTTTGCTTTGATTATTATTAGGTGGACATTGCCCTAGGAGTTGGAGGGCAAGATGAATAAGTTCAGATGAGTTATGAGCATTAACCGGCTCAGCAAAATTCTGCTTGCTAAGTTTCAATCCCCGCTTATCGACTATTACTGGAACGTGTCCGTAAAGTGGGGTGGCGTAGCCAAGTAATCTTTGTTGATAGATTTGCCGCGGAGTAGAATCTAATAAATCAAATCCTCGGATGATATTAGTGATTCCTTGGAAAGCATCATCCACCACCACAGCGAGTTGATAGGCAAATAGTTTATCTTTGCGAAGAATAATAAAATCACCGACTTCTTTTCTGATGCTTTGTTGAAAATGTCCCTGTATGACATCTTCAAAGCCAATCTCAATAGATTCTGTTTCTAGCCTGATAGCAAATTCATTTTCCGGTGGAAGGGTGCGCTTCCTACAGGAACCATCATATACCGCTCCCATAGCTTTGACTTGAGTGCGAGTGCAATCGCAGGCAAAACACAGGCCTCTCTCTATTAGTAGATCTAGTACCTCCTGATAAAAAGTAGATCGAGTGCTCTGATAGAGTACTTCACCATCCCATTCTAAACCAAGGAGCTGTAATTGGTTTAAAATCTCGTCAGCCGCCTTGGGTGGTTCTCGTGGAGGATCTAAATCTTCAATCCGTATGAACCAAAGGCCGTTATTTGCTTTTGCATCGATGTAGCTGGCAAATGCCGTAATAAGTGAACCAAGATGCAGAGGGCCGGTGGGAGACGGAGCAAATCTTCCAATGTAGGTTTTGACAATGTTAGTTTTAGAAGGGGCCGACATTGAAATTGCCGTGATCTAATGCAATAGGTGCGTGTGCTAATTTATAAAGATGTTTAAGACAATGACAAAACGTAGGAACAGAACTAATCCGAAGTTTCTAATTAGAAACTTCGGATTCTTAACTACCGAGTTGTTTTTCTTTGATTTCATCAAGAGTTTTGCAATCGATACATTTATTGGCCGTAGGTCTTGCTTCTAGCCTTCGAATGCCAATCTCGATTCCACAGGATTCACAAAATCCATAGTCATCCTGAGCGATGGTTTCAATAGTACTATCGATCTTTTTGATGAGTTTTCTTTCCCTGTCTCGAGTTCTTAGTTCGAGACTGAATTCTTCTTCCTGCGTTGCGCGATCAGCAGGGTCAGGATAATTAGCAGCGTCATCCTGCATGTGGGTTACCGTCCGATCTACTTCTTGCATCAATTGCTCCCGCCAGTCCGACAATATCTTTTTAAAATGATCTCGTTGTTTCTCATTCATGTATTCTTCGCCTTTTTTTGGCTTATAAGGGAAGAAGTTCTTGAAAACTGGTGGAGAATCAGAGCTGGTGGTTTTGGACATGATATCTAATGCCTTTTGGAAGACGTGGATAACACTTTGTATTGCCTGCTTGAATTAAAATAGGCGATGCCAGCCACGGCTTTCATCTGGTTAATATAGCTCAAGTGCTTGTTACTATGGATAATTTCTGCTACTCGCGGAATGATGTTGCTTTGTTTCACAGAACTCGATTTCCAGAAAGCTGGGTAACCTATCAGATTCTAAGCTGGGATGCCATAAAATTCATATGATAATCTCGTAAACTTCTAACTCTGTCTTGTGTCTCAATATCGCTACCTTTTTGGGAAACTCATCCTCTATAATCGGAAGTTCCATACATCAAACCATTAATTATGGATTACTCTCCTAAATCTCCAGCAGTTTCTACCTCTTCTAATCTTGAAAAAGTAAATCCTTTTAGGGTTATGACCGTAATGCATCGTGCTGCTGAGCTAGAAAAACAAGGTCGGCAAATTGTTCATATGGAAGTAGGGGAACCTGATTTTTCTACCGCTAAGCCAATTATAGATGCGGCGAAAATAGCGTTAGACAAGGGATTAACTCAATACACCGCAGCACCGGGTATTAACGAGTTAAGAGATCGAATTGTTCAGCACTACCGAGACCGGCATAACGTTGAACTTATTAGGGAAAGAATTTTGATTACACCGGGTGCTAGTGGAGGATTGGCTCTTTTAGCTAATCTTCTGGTTTCCACAGGAGATGGNATTCTNATCANTGATCCCGCTTACCCGTGTGTTAGAAANTTTATTCATCTAATGTCAGCCNAACCACAACTAATTCCAGTTGAGNGGGAACATAACTTTCAGCCAACCTTGTCCCAGTTGGATCAATATGTTCAGCCTCATACGACTGGTCTTTGGCTGGCTTCNCCAAGCAATCCAACCGGAACTATTATTGAAAGGAATCACTTGNAATCGATTTGCGGATGGGCGAGAGACAAAGGTTTACACGTGTTGGTAGANGAAATTTATCAGGGTCTCCATTATGTAGAGGATATGCCCAGTGTCTTGGAACTAGATCAGAACTGTTTCGTCGTAAATAGTTTTTCCAAGTATTTCGGTATGACCGGATGGCGTCTAGGCTGGATTGTAGTTCCCGAATCNATTGTGGACAAAGCTAATATCCTCGCGCAAAATTTGTACATATCAGCTTCGTCAATTGCGCAACATGCAGCACTAGCGGCTTTTACAGAGGAAGCGAAGATTATTCTGAGAGAGCGCTGTGCGGCTTTTCGGGAACGTCGGGATTACTTGTCGAATCAGCTGGAAGCTCTAGGGTTTAAATTGCCAGACAAAATCCAGGGCGCATTCTATGTCTATGCGGATATTTCCAGGTTTTCGTGCGATTCAGAAAAATTCTGTGCAGATTTGCTTGAAAAATTTGGCGTAGCTAGTACACCAGGGTCTGATTTTGGGGACTATCAGGCAAATCAGTTTGTACGCTTCGCCTNTACTACTAGCATGAAGAGCCTNGAAGTAGGGGTTGAGAGATTGCGAGCTGCGGTTAGCTAAAATACATAGAATCAATTCTAANATGAGAAATCAGTTATGCAATTTGATCCACCCTTGCGAGAAGCTAAGCTGATNAAGCGCTACAAGCGGTTTCTTGCAGACGTTAAATTGGCCGATGGCGCTATAATTACTCTTCATTGTCCTAATACAGGTTCTATGAAAAACTGCCAGCANNCAGGAAGTAAAATTTGGTACTCNACGTCAACCAACNCCAAACGAAAGTATCCTAATACATGGGAGATCGTAGAAGTCGATGGCCGATACAAAGTCGGTATTAATACTGTCTCTGCGAATAAGTTAGTATTGGAAGCTATTTTAGATAACGAGATTGTCTCTCTCCAAGGATATTCAAAGGTAAGAAAAGAAGTTCCTTACGGAGCACAAAACAGCAGAATAGACATCCTGCTGGAAGATCCAGTAAACAATCAATCCAAGCGGTGCTTTGTAGAAGTTAAGAATGTAAGTTTAGGTATTGGAGGAGGCAAAGGCTTGTTTCCAGACGCGGTTACTGTTCGGGGTCGAAAACATATGGAGGAACTTATCCATATAGCTTCATCCCGTGAACGAGCGGTTCTATTGTTTTGCGTTCAACACGAGGGCATCAATCAAGTTTTTCCGGCTGATGATATAGATCCCGAATATAGTCGTTTGTTACGCCAAGCAGCAGCGGCAGGGGTGGAAATCTTAGCCTACGGTACGGACTTTGATATTCACACTTCAACACTTCGTCTTAATCGAGAGCTATCAGTAGAGACTTAGTTTAATCAATACTGCACTGGAGGATTAATTAGATGTTTCTCCACCATAATCACGCCGTTGTCGATTTTGAAAGGAACAGCTTGCAAATTTTTCCCTTTACAAGGCCCTGCTAAACAGTTTCCGTCTCGGATTTGAAAAAGAGCGCCATGAGTGGAACATTGGATAAAAGCACCATCACTGTCCAGAAAACGATCTTCTTGCCATTCGAGGGGAGTGCCAAGATGAGGGCATCTATTCCAATACACGTAAATTTGCTCGTCTTTCTTAACCGCAAACATGTATACATTATTCACTTCAAATCCCTTGGAAGAGCCTTCTTCAATATCGTCCACTTTAAATATTGCAATCATCAGGCAAGTGCTTTGCGGAAATCATCTAGTAAATCCTCAATATCTTCGACGCCTACCGAAAAACGGATCATGGAATCCGCAATACCCATAGATGCGCGTCGTTCCGCACCCATTTCATAATAAATAGTATGGGCGACAGGAATTGCCAGTGTCCTAGTATCACCGAGATTGCTAGACGCTATCACAATGTTCATATTGTTTAAAACATCAAAGCAGTCTAGATCATCAGCTAGGTCGATGCTAAAGATCGCGCCAAAATTNGCAAACAATAGGTTGGCTCTTGCGTGCTGAGGATGGCTAGGTAATCCAGGATAGTAGGTATGTTTCACATTTGCTTGATTNTCACAAAACTCTGCGAGGATGATAGCGTTGGCACAGGCTCTGTCTAAGCGCATTGGGAGAGTCTCTGAACCAACTGCGAGATGATGAGCTGACTCTGGCGACATAGATGCTCCTATGTCTCGCAGACCTTTTTTCTTAATTTGGGCCACTCCCCAGAGCTCGGCTTTTTCTTTCCGATAGGTGTCATGGATATTATCGAAACTACTCCAGTCATAAAGGCCGGTGTCGGTAATCATTCCTCCGAGCGCATTCCCATGTCCCCCGATATATTTAGTTAGAGAATTCACTATCAGGCTTGCACCAACCTTTTTAGGAGAGAACAGGTGTGGTGATGTCATCGTGTTGTCAACACAATAGATAAGATTTTTTATCTGACATAAATCACCAATATTCTTGAGGTCGGCTACCTGTGTCACAGGGTTGGCTATAGTCTCGACAAACACTAGGCGTGTGTTTTTCTGGAGAGCATTCTCTATAAGGCCTACCTCAGTCGCATCGACAAAGGTAACTTCGATACCCAATCTTACCAACGTGTTAAAGAAGCTGTTCGTATTACCAAATAAAAAGGTGCTGGAAACAATATGATCGCCTTTCTTCAGCAGCGATAACATAGTTGAAGCAATAGCGGCCATTCCAGTTGCAAAGCCAATGCTGGCAACGCCGTCTTCCATTTTTGTAAGTCGATTTTGAAGCGCGGTGACTGTAGGATTGAGTTGGCGCCCATAGTTATAGCCGGCACGTTTTCCCTGGAAAACTTCAGCCAGGTGGCGGGCATCTTCGTAGCCGTAAGCAACAGAGGGATGAATAGCCTTATGTAATACTCCATGCTCCGGATTATCTTTGCGGTCGGAGTGCAAATTGCTTGTACTAAAGCCTTCTTTGGCCATTGGGAACTCTCAATGTGAATTGGCAGGAGTTATGAAGGCGGATTTATACACCAGCGCAGTGTTTATTGGAAGTTAAGTTATCGTTGTGCCTTATGGTATTAGATTCCCAAGGAGCATCAGCAGCTAACAGTCAGAGCTCTTACTTCGCGATAATCATGTTTTTGTATCGGCATGGTTCTGACAGCTGATACATAGGTTCGCTTCGGGCCGCGCTAGTAACCTTTCAAAAGCTATCAATTCGTTGCATTGCTCACAAAACCCATACCCATTATCGGCTAGAGCTCGCAGGGCGTCTTGAACCCGTTTAAGCCTAAGGCAGGTTTTTCTGCGCGTAGAAAGAGCGATACTTTGTTGCTGAATCGCCTCCATTCTTGAGATCCTGCCAACACTGGTCTGGTCTAAAGCAACTATACTTGCAGCATCTCGATTGATTTCTATCTGCTGACTCAAGTTTTTCTCTAGCTGAAGCAACCGTTTACGTATCGCCGCTAATTGTTGGTTACTTAGCTTTTCCATCGAATTGATATGTTACGGATCAATCTAAGCCTTGAAAGAGTGGTCTAGCTTCGATTAGCGCCTGAATATTGGTTAAACGTTGCTGATACTCGTGGCTGTTGCGGTCACTATAGATAGCGGTAAAGTCAGATTCAGAGATTCCGTCTCGGTTGTTACCTACTTCGGGCATGTAATCAGATTCCGCCTGCAATGCAGCAAATCTTACCTGCATTTCGATTGCGGTAGCATGATCCCGAGTCGATAAGCTCGCCAGAGATACGCCGACTGTATTCGCGGTAAGATCCGAGAAACTGAATCCAGATCTATATCGTGCATCATATGCTTCTTTAATGGTGGACAATAGTTGCGCAAAATCAGCTCCTGCCGAGGAGGTAATTGCGGCTATAGATACCAGATGCTGGGCTAAGTCTTGCCTCCGCTGCAATCGTACTTCGACATATTTTGCGGGCTGAATTTGTTCAGCTAAAGTTTCGCCCAACAACTGAGAAATATCTTCGTTATTAATATAGATTGCCAGAGTTTGAAATAAAGTACGATTCTCAGCTATAGGGTCGCTGCCATTCTCCGATTTTTCATATGCCGCAGCAAACAACGGAACGAGAAAGGTATTAAGCGATACAGCTCGCTGATTCAGCGGTATTGTGGTTGCTATTTCGCTTATCAGTCGGTAGTGCTCTATTATGCGTTGCCGATCCCTATCAGAGATAAACAGTTGCTGTGTCTGGTCGCTTATGCGAGATATCAAATCCGGGTCCCATTGCAGCGCAACAAGCATATGCCCCTGGAGAACTGACACTTGATCCACATCGGCAAAAAGTTGATTCAAATCTCGATACGCACTGTTTTTATTGCCTAGGTTATCGCGAATACGGGAAAACGCTAATTGAAGCAATCCTTTTGGAATCTGAAGCTTACCCACCACAAGTTTGTCCAACGCTAAGGTTGAATTACTTAAATTGAAATTAGCTCGGATGTTTAAAAAGAGGGGTATCCAGCTGTCAGCTAATTGGAAGGTTAGGTCGGTATATACTGCGTTGTCATCCAAAGAAAGAACGGCGGCCCACTCTGGGGATAGCTGCATAGAATTAATACTGTAACGTAAGAGTAGATTCAACTCGTCAGCATTTAGTCTCAGATTTTGCTGGCTGCGAATCGACGGAGACTGAGGAGCGCTTTCCAGGAGGAGCTGCTCCATACGAGATATTTCATCGGCTGTTAACGCCGGAGCACTTACAATCACTGGTTCAGTTTGTATTGCGAGCAACAATACAATGATTGGGGAGCTCAGAACTACGACGAGCAGAGGGTGCAGCAACAATGAGAATACTTTGGTTAAGGACATGGTCCCAGAGCCTACTTTTCGTCAACTGAGCTTCGAGCAAAATGAACTCTGCTAAGATATAGCTGCTTACGGGCAAATAACAGGGTCGAATCGTAATTTTACTGACAAATTCGGACTTTATCGCTATAAAAGTGTTAAAGAAACGATAATTATTCCTATTTATCTGGAAAAAAATGTATTAATCAAGAGCTTGACGCTAATATCTTTGGGATAAACTGTAAGTGACTGTGAGATATTTCATAGAGGAATAAACATGACTCTTTTCTCGATTTCTGAAGTTCATTTGCTCGAATGGAATGAATTGGGACGTAGTTGTCTAGCTCTGGTATTGGCTTTAAGTCTGGGCTCCTGTTCTTCACGGGCGGCTATGGAAGTGGATTTAGCTGGCCAGGAAACTGAAAGGGTTGCAGCTGAACAAGAAGTAGCGCGAATAGCACAAGAGCAGGAACGAGCGAGGGCGTTGGAGCTAGATCGACAGCGGGAAGCACAGGTTATTGAGAGGGCAAGATTACAGGCCGAGAGAGACCGGCAGGTAATTGAAGCGAGAAACGAGGAAGAGCAGCGTCGGCAGGAAGAAGCTGAACGTCGGGAGCAAGCCAGACTTGCGGAAATAGAGGCGGCTGAGGCTGAAGAAATTGAAAGGCGGGTTAAACTGGCAAGAATTTCAAGTCTAGAACAACAAATTACTATGATCCAAGCCGAAGCTTCCAGGGATGAGGTTGCTTCTGCTATTCTTCAGGAAGCTATCTTGGTGGCAGAAGAGTTACTCCAGATCCTCATTGCAGAACAGTCCAAATATGAGAATACAGATTCAAATGGCAACACGGTTAATCCGCTGTCAAAAGATCTGATAGCTGAATTAGAAGCACGAAAAAATGAACTGGTACGTCAGAGCCAATCCCAGTAATTGCGGCACCGTACTATCGTTTCGCTAAATCGCCTATAGACCAGAAGATTACTGGCTTCCAAGCCGAGCCTCGCTTTGTTTGTAAAGCGCGTTATGGTACAGTGCGCGCCTTTGAAATTATCTAACCATTAGGGAGACACGCCTAGATGTTCGGGATAACAATTACTGTTACTACAGTACTGTCGCTTTTGGGTTTGGGAATAGCTTTTTTCTATATGAAAAAGGTCGTCAGCATACCGCTTGACATGGGGCTCGATGAGAGAGACGGAACTCGTCTAAAGTTTATTCATGGAGCGATTGCCGATGGCGCAATGGCATTTCTTAAGCAGGAATACAAATTTCTTGTGATCTTTATGGTGTCGTTTGCTGCAATCATTGCGCTTTTGATCGATGATTCTCATACCTCTGATATCCGTGAAGGCATATACACTGCTTTAGCATTTCTGTTTGGAGGAGCTATTTCGATAGCCTCTGGTTATATAGGCATGAAAGTTGCCACCCAAGGCAATGCCAGAACTACCGTTTCAGCCAAGAAGAATATCTCTGATGCATTCGATGTTGCTATCAATTCCGGAGCGGTAATGGGCTTTGCATTGGTAGGGCTGGCAACACTGGGTCTGGTGTTAATCTATTTAGTTATGCGATTCCTGTTAGCTGATCTTGGCGAGGAAAATAATCATATTCTCATGGAGGTTATTGCCGGATTCGGTTTAGGAGGTTCGACAATTGCGTTGTTTGCTCGTGTTGGAGGGGGGATCTTTACAAAAGCAGCCGATGTCGGTGCCGACCTGGTAGGCAAGGTAGAACAGGGTATTCCTGAAGATGATCCAAGGAATCCTGCGGTAATTGCGGATAACGTGGGTGATAATGTAGGTGATGTAGCGGGTATGGGTGCTGATCTTTTTGGTTCCTGTGCTGAGAGTACCTGTGCTGCCATGGTGATAAGTGCCGTGGTATTTGCAGCCGATCCCAATGCCCTTTTGTATCCTGTTCTTATCAGCGCAGTTGGCATTCCTATAAGCCTAATCACAAAGTTACTGGTTGGCGTAGAAACCGAAGAAGACGTGGCGCCTGCGTTAATGAAGTTGTTGATTATTTCCAGTGTCTTGATGGCCATTGTTATGTTTTTCTTCACCATGGGCTTAGTGCCGGAATTCTTTGAGTTGAATGAAGAACAATACACGAATGTTGGTGTGTATTGGTGCTTTCTATCTGGATTGATCGCGGGGTTGGTTGTTGGTTTATTAACAGGTTATTACACCTCAGACAATTATAACCCTGTAAAGGAACTCGCTAAATCCTGTGAGACAGGCGTTGCAACTAATATCATTTATGGTCTTGCTTTGGGTTATAAAAGTACTGTGTATCCCTACCTGGCGATTGCCATTAGCATTTTCGTCTCTTGGGAGCTCGCCGGTATGTACGGCGTAGCAATTGCATCGCTAGGGATGCTTGGGACTTTAGTTATTGCTTTGATGATTGATGCTTACGGTCCGGTTGCTGACAACGCAGGAGGCATAGCCGAGATGGTAGGCCTTGACAAAGAAGTTCGTCGCCGCACCGATATTCTAGACTCGGCAGGAAATACGACTGCTGCGATTGGCAAGGGATTTGCCATAGGCGCTGCGATACTCACATCTTTGGCTCTGTTCGCTGCATTTATAACAGCTTCTTCAAACCTTATGGGTGAACAGATTTCAATGAGCTTGCTGGACCCTTTGGTATATACGAGCCTCTTTATTGGAGCGGTTCTACCATTCTTGTTTACTGCAATGACCATGAAGTCTGTAGGTAAAGCAGCTTTTGACATGATTGAAGAGGTGCGACGACAATTCAAAACTATCCCCGGCATCATGGAGGGTACAGGCGATCCGGATTATGCTCAGTGCGTAGCGATATCAACCCAAGCTGCTCTCAGGGAGATGATCGCTCCCGGTATTCTTATTATGGGTACTCCACTAGTGACTGGATACTTATTTGGTGTAGAGGCTGTAGCAGGCATGCTCGCAGGTTCCCTAGTGGCGGGTGGTGTCCTAGCGATTGCTTCTTCCAATAGCGGAGGAGCTTGGGATAATGCCAAGAAGTACATCGAAGCTGGCAATTTTGGCGGTAAAGGATCTGATGTACACATGGCAGCTGTTGTGGGTGACACAGTTGGGGACCCATTAAAGGATACTTCTGGGCCATCATTAAATATACTGATTAAATTATCAGCCATTTTGAGCCTAGTATTTGCTCCATTTTTTGTGAATAACGGTGGAATACTTCTGGGTTAATCTACTCGAAAGCAAAATAAATAGGGATTATTAGGCCCTTTTTTTGTCAATGATGCTTACCTAGTTATCCCGTCGCGACTCGAAATGGAATAGCACCCATTCTTCGTATTGAACTTGGGTGTTGTTTGCTAGACGCGTCCAGATTGTTCGCACATTTTCAATACATTGATAGATTCGGAACGAATCGGTATCTTCTATAATTAGGTTTCTGACCGAAGGATTTAGAGTGTAATTGGAGATTTCTACCAGTTTCCAGCTCTCCGCCATTGTTCGTCCTATGCACTCGTTGCCTTGCAAAAGATCGATGTACGGAAATTCTACATCAGCGTAAGCGAGAGATGGAACTTCGAGGTTCAGATTGACGGCAACTTGCTCAGAACCTTCCGATTCCGCTTTCAGAAAGAGGATAGTATTTAGGCGTATGTGGCCTTGTGTTTGGTTATAAGCAACCACGCGCAAACCGTCATCGGTATTCTCTCCCCATGCGGAAGAGAAAATGGCAAATTTAACTTCAGTCTCTTCCTGCAGCTCGGCGGCGAGCACCGAGCTGTTGAATAGGAATAGAAACCATAAGGATTTGTGCATGTTGTTTCGTGATCTTTCCGTTCGAGGCTAAAGCCGTTAAATCTTTACAGATTCGATTTTATCGAGCTAATTATACCCGTGTCATGCCTATTTTCTTTTTAGGTCGAATAAAAGATAATTCTCTCAATTAAGAAAGCGAAACTCTACCCACTGATGTTGGTATCTGCGGACAGGCTGGATTCATTATGAGTTATTTGGATAACATAAAGCACATCATCTGCATTGCGTCTGGAAAAGGGGGTGTTGGAAAATCCACTACCGCTGTTAATCTTGCTTTGGCCCTTCAGCAACAAAGTTCCCGCGTGGGGTTACTCGATGCAGATATATATGGTCCAAGCCTACCGCTCATGATGGGAGTAAAACCAGGTACCAGCCCGGAGATCAAAGAGCAAAAGTACATGTCTCCTATAACTGCCCATGGAATTGAATGCAATTCAATAGGGTTCCTAGTAGATCAGAGGGCGGCTATGGTATGGCGAGCTCCTATGATGATTTCCGCATTCAATCAGATACTGAATAACACGACTTGGTCCAACTTGGATTATCTTGTCGTCGATATGCCCCCTGGGACAGGAGATATCCAGTTAAGTCTAGCCCAGTCAGTAAAAATTAGCGGCTCAGTTATAGTCACCACGCCCCAGGATGTAGCGCTCCTGGATGCACGAAAAGGCATAGAAATGTTTAATAAGGTCGATGTCCCATTATTAGGAATAGTGGAGAATATGAGCACACATATATGTTCTAAGTGCGGTTATGAAGAGCCTATTTTCGGGAGTGGAGGGGGAGATAGCCTATCCGTGGATTATGGAACTGAAGTGATTGGACGGCTACCACTTGATTTAACCATTCGTGAGCAAACTGATGCAGGCAATCCTGTGGTAGCATCGAATCCAGATCATCCAGCTTCCCAAGCATATTTGCAGCTCGCCGATAATGTGGTTCGACGTGTTGGAGAAGTTTCCTCAGTAGTATCATCTAGTCCTA
>PARV01000047.1 GCA_002712055.1 Gammaproteobacteria bacterium
CGCACCACCGAATCGCAAACTCATCGGGAAATGTCATCTGGAATGTCTTCGGCCGTGGGATTTAAGAACGGGACTGACGGTGGATTTATGGTAGCCGTTAATGCCATGCAATCGGTATCTAGCCCGCATCGTTTTCTTGGTATTAATAGCGATGGTCAGGTATCAGTGGTAACGACAAAGGGTAATCCCTATGCACATGTTGTGCTTCGGGGTGGTAGTAACGGTCCCAATTTCGACACCGTGCACGTCGCACAATGCGAGACAGCTCTTAAGGACGGAGGAGTTAGTAGCAACATTGTGATTGATTGTAGCCATGCTAATTCCAATAAGGACCCCGAAGTACAGCCGCTTGTAATGAAGGATATTACCCGTCAGATTCTTGAAGGAAATAAATCCATTGTCGGAGTGATGCTTGAAAGTAATATCAATGCAGGAAGTCAAGCCATTCCGGAAGATTTGTCAAAGTTGAAATACGGTGTCTCAGTTACCGATGCATGTATGAACTGGGAAACTACGGAACACACTCTATTGGAAATGACTAGCAAATTACGAAAAGTGTTACCTGCAAGATTTGTTTCACCAGAAGATCAGGGATGAGCTTTCGGGGGATTAGTTCTTGCCCTATTTTTGTTATTTACCAAGCAGCAATTCTCTAAACGAAAAGAACTCTTGAGGGACTCTTTCTCGCACGCAAGGTATTAACGGCTCAGGCGTTGCTTGCATATACGATCGATAATGGTTCCTTTTCACGTCTGCCGAAACTAATCCATTTTTGCACAAAAGGGTTATCCAAAAGAGTTTGCAAATAGATAGTAGCGTCACCACTTAGCTCGGCTCCATAGGCTTCAAAACAGACCGCTATGGGCGCAAACATACAATCGGCTATAGAAAAGCGGCCGTACAGATAATTTCCGTTTTCTCCATAACGGTGCCTGCAACAGCTCCAGATTGCATTGATGCGTGCAATCTCGTTAGCTAATACGTCAGATGGAGTTAACTGATAAGAAGCCTTGCAATTCATCGGCCAGTCTTTTTTCAGATTCGGGAATTCCGAGTGCATCTCGGCACTGACCGATCTGGCGCTAGCCCTGCGTTTCGGATTGCAGGGCCAACCGGAACCAACAAGAACTATCTCAGAGATATATTCACAAATAGCGAGCGAATCCCAGACTGTTACCTCCTGATGAAGCAATACTGGGACCTTGAGTGAAGGAGAATATGGGCCTAATTTTTCTGCAGTGTCATCTTGGTAAAGCGTAATTTGAATTTCTTCAAAGTCAATATCAAACATCTTGAGTAATAGCCACGGACACATTGACCACGAAGAGTAGTTTTGGTTGCCGATTACAAGCCTAATATCTTTCATGTATTTAACTCCAATCTAAATTTAGTCCAATGAGAGGCCTACTCCCTATCCGGGTTCCTAGTTAAATATCGCTTGCTACCGTCTTGAAGTTTCACCACTACGCGGCGGTCGAAGAAATCAGTTTCAAAATTTTGATTAACTTCTAACGGTCGAGCTTCACCGTAAGCACTAGTGGTAATAGACGTATTTTCAATACCGTTGTTTCTAAAAAACTGTTTAACAGATTCGCTTCGACGACGTGACAACATTAAATTTTTCTCAGTATTTCCATTGCGGTCCGCATAACCGGTTATTTCAAGATTCATCCTAGGCATTTGAGTAGCGATATCCACCAGGCTTTCGAGTTGTTCTTCATAATGGGTTTCGATAGTGCTTGAACCGGTACGAAAATGAATTGATAGAACAGTGTTGTCACAGCAGCTTTGGTCAGGTTGTGTATCGAGAAATGTCGACAGTACTCTTGGACCATCCGACTTCAGTCCTTCTAGTTCCTGTTTTGCCAACTGGTGTTCCCGTTGTGTCAAGCTCAACTGTTCCTGAAGGGCTGTCAGTTGCAGTCTAGATTGATAAAGATCAGTTCGTAAGTCGGCTACTTGTCCCTTGCTATTCCATCCGTCGCCGACGAAAGCGCCGATAGCTGCGCCCAAAATTGCGCCTGGAGGGCCACCCGCAGCGGCTCCCAATGCGGCGCCGCTGAAAAATCCGGCGGTTTCTTCAAGAGAGGAAGAAGGGGTTTCATAATTGATCCGTTGCGAGTCAGCCTGTGCTGTTCCTGCTACCGCAGATACAATCATTATGACAGTGAATTTTTTGAACATAGCTGTGAATCCTGCACTTAGTTGAATAAAAACCGTGGCAGAAGAGTCTAAGCAGTTAGTCGCCTGGTTGGTTTAAGTGTTTCTCAGGCAGCGGCTCTTCTGACGAGATTAATTAACTGTGTATTAAACACGACGTTTATAACTAGCGTGGGTAATGATTGGGGCCATGTGGTGATTAAATATGGCAGAATCATGGCAATCGAGGATGAGTAAGAACCTTGACTGAAATTGATAAGGCGATGGGGTATAGTCAAAGCTAACTTATTGAACACCAAGAAAAATGGGAATATGAGTAGAAGAATAGCTATAGTGGAGGACGAAGCGGCAATTCGGGAGAATTACGCCGATGTTCTGCGAAAACAGGGTTATGAAGTACAGACCTACGGTAATCGAAAGGAAGCCATGTCAGCATTTGACATTCGTTTGCCCAACTTGGCCATTATCGATATTGGGTTAGAAAGTGAGATCGACGGTGGCTTTACGCTGTGCCAGTCTCTACGATCTCTTTCTGAGACTTTACCGATTATTTTTCTCACGGCCAGGGATAACGACTTCGACACTGTGAGTGGTTTGCGGATGGGGGCAGATGACTATTTGACCAAGGACATAAGTCTTCCGCACTTAACAGCTCGGATAGCCGCATTATTCCGGCGGCTGGATGTCATCGACCAACCCCCTTCCCCTGAGAATTTATTGCATCGCGGAAAGTTGTCGTTGGATATCGGTCGGCTCACGGTAAAGTGGGATGATCATCCGGTGCCGCTGACAGTCACTGAGTTCTGGATGGTACATGCACTAGCCAAATTCCCGGGTCATGTCAAAAGTAGGCAGGTCTTGATGCAGGAATCAAAAATATTTGTCGACGGCAGCACGATTACTTCGCATATAAAACGTATTCGCAAAAAATTTATGCAAATCGGTAAGGATTTTGATTGTATTGAAACCGTTTATGGTATGGGTTATCGCTGGAACGTGGAGCCCAGCATTAGTCATTAAAGTACCCATCACTAGTTCGCAATAGAATCGTTTAGTAATTTATGACGAATTGGTAAGAAAGCTAAGGAGTCAATAGATCTTCGCTTTTCTGACTGGTATAAATAGATAATGAAACTATCATTCAAAAATCCATTTGGAATTCGTTTTAAACTGGTCCTCGTTTCCAGTATTCTCCTGGTTATACCTTGGCTCGGTTATCAATACATCCTTGAAATGGAAGATTATCTGCGCCGTGGGCAGGAACAGACTGTGTTGGGGACAGCCCAGGCTTTGGCTACTGCGCTTAACGAAAGACCTGAGTTATTTAACGAAGGTAGTTACAGTCCGGCTCGGCGTAGCGAAGACCTTTATGTTTATCCTATTTTCTCTCCACTCTCACTCGTGGATGGCTCTTTGGTAGATTGGGGGGAATATCAGCAATACGAAGTTGAATATGGTCGACAGGATTATTTACGCACTACTCTTAATCCTGCACGCTTTTATAGGGAAGACAATTCGGTGCAGTTTAAAAGCATGGTGGGCGAGTTCGACGGCTTTCTTTACGCTTATTTCAAGGTGACTGATGAGCATGTGGTCTATCGAGACGAAGATGCACTGACCGTCCATCGTAGTGATTTTCTTCAGGTCTCCATGTTGTCCACGGAAGGTGATGTCTTGAATCGATATGTCATAGCCCCATATGCTCCCGATACTATCTATCCTTATCGAGTACAGGATGATTATACCGAACCAGCGTATGAAGAACGCATTGTTGGTCAATGGTATGAAACTGAACTCGGATATACGGTTGAGCTGCGTATTCCCATGGAAGTTCTCGGCGAGCGGTTGGGGTTTGCAGTATTTGACGTGGATGACCCTGTTAATCGGGAAATCAGCACAGTAGTCGCCACTTACCAGGTAGATGATGGTAAGCGCTTGGGTTCCTTGCGCCTGCCTACCCCTGAGATCGACCGTATTGTTGCTGGTATGGGTCATAACAACTCGCGCATTCAAGTGGTAGATCGTAATCGCAGAGTATTACTCACTGTCGGAGATATCCAGACCGCCACGGGGTTGCAGCTACCGGACACAAGCGGGGGCGGAGAAGCAAACAAATACTGGCTATATGCCCAGAACCGGATTCTGGATCCGCTTTACTATCAGATTTTAGCTAAACCCAGCAATGATTTTATTGATGAGTTGTATTCCGACGTTTCTCGGGAAGGAGCACACATCGACTCGGCTCTACAGGGGCTACCATTAACTCAGTTCCGTACTTTAGCGGACACTCAAACTAGGCTGCTGGGAGCGGCGCACCCAATTATTGCCAATGGGGAAGTAATGGGAGCGGTGGTGGTAGACCAGAACATGAATGGGTTGCGTACTTTTCGCAACCAGGCTATGGAGCAATTGTTCAATACGATTCTTGCTGTGATGTTAATAGTGGCTTTGGGTTTGTTCTTCTTCGCTTCTCGAATTTCCTCTCGCATTAGAAGTTTGCGAAACCAGGCTGAAGGCATAATAGATGAGACTGGCCGAGTACAGAACACAATTGTTGCTTCAGGGAATTCTGACGAGATCGGGGATTTGTCTCGTAGCTTCTCAAGTATTGTTGAACGGCTAACGCAGTACACCAGCTACTTAGAGAACATGTCGTCGAGGCTCTCCCATGAACTGCGCACACCGGTAACCGTGGTTCGTTCTTCCCTGGAAAATCTTGGAATGAATCAGCAGGCTGAAGGTTCAGCTGTATACCTAGAAAGAGCAGAGGAAGGTATTAATCGTCTCAACTTGATTCTCACTAACATGAGTGAAGCGACTCGGTTGGAACAAATGCTGCAGACTTCAGAGAAAGAGCAAATAGATCTGAAAGAAGTAATTACTGGCTGTGTTGAAGGGTATAAGTTGGCGTATCCTGATTCTTGTTTCGAATTAGATGTGCCCAACTATAATGTTCATATTAACGGTGTGCCAGAGTACATCGCACAGTTACTGGATAAGCTCATNGCCAATGCAGTGGAGTTTTCTTACGCTGATCACCCGATCTCCNTTTACTGCCGCACTCTNCGAGAGCATGCTGTACTCAAGGTTTCCAATGCTGGCCCATTTCTGCCGGATGAAATGAAAGATAGNCTCTTCGATTCCATGATATCGGTCAGACCGCAGGGAAAACAGAAGCAGCCCCACTTAGGTATGGGACTCCACATTGCCCGCCTGATTACGGATTTTCATAGTGGCGAGATTCGGGCTGAGGACCGAACTGACAGAGAAGGTGCAGTGATTACTGTGGTAATGCCACTTTTCTAGCGCTAAGTCAGATATTCCTAAAGCTTAGGTTGTTGGGTTTCCTGCGAGTTTACTCTCCTGTGTAGTATTTGGGTACGTTCTCTTTTACCACAGGTGAATCGGAGGACCATGCATGGCAAGTATTCAGCACTAGCGGGCGCTTTTGGCTTTTCNCAGTGTNCGAGTCTGACTTTTTCNTTCGAGGACTTTTTGATGGCCAGATAGTTTGCATTGCTACGGTGGCCATNGGGAATAACAATTCNGTAATGTGAGTGCAGCCACCGATACCGCCGACNTTCATACGAATAGCTTTGCGCCAGCCAGGTCCCATACGGATTCCGATTAATACCTTGTAGGCTGGTGTGATATCAGGGCACATTTCGAACGGGCTGTTATCTGTCACGGCAACCACGTCGCGNATAATAAAATCATTATCGACGGTTACNCGCAGGAGCATTTCATGAAGGGGTTCACCTACGTTAATCTGACCTCGCCAGTTGTTTTTAAATTCGTAGGTTTTCTTATCTGTCATATGGGCCTCAATGTCCCATAAACCATCTTCGCGTTCATAACCCCGGTAATCAATCGCACGTGTGTGTACATGCTTTCGAGGGGAACTATCTGGCAGTGGCATAACAATACCTTATTTCCTGAATCAGTAATAAATGAGAAATGGGAAATCGTACAGTGGCGAGAACTTTAAGTTACAAGTTACTAGCAACAGAAGAGAGATTATAGCTCAATAGGGATTAATTATATGCTCTGAGTTAGATATTAAGGCATAATCGGGCTGTTTTAAATGAGGATAGAAAATATGACAGTAGCGAGTGCAAGGCATATCTTGGTTAGCACGGAAGAGGAATGTCTTCAAGTAAAAGAAAAGATTGAAGCAGGGGAAGACTTTGCCGAAATAGCAAAAATACACTCCACCTGCCCTTCGAAAGCACAGGGAGGAGATCTGGGCAAGTTTGGTCCCGGTATGATGGTAAAGGAGTTTGATGAAGTAGTNTTTAGTGCTGACTTGAACACATTACAGGGACCAGTAGAAACCCAGTTTGGTTACCATCTTTTGGAAGTAACTAGTCGCGATTAGTTTGAGTGTACGATGANTGTACCGGTTCTCTGTTTAGGGTATTCGCATTTCCCTAAACGGTTTAAGGCTGGACTAAAAATTCTGTTTTCGAATCCGTGATGAGTTAAAAAAGCTGTTCTCAAACCTATTCAGAGAAAGTTTCCCGCATGTCCAAATTAAAAAATAGATTTAGCTTGAAAGACGTCGAAGTAATGTCTAAGGAAAACTGCCACAGTGGGTTTCTAAACATCGAAAAACTTCACCTCAAGCACCGGCTATTTGAGGGAGGCTGGAGTGAGGTGTTACAACGAGAGCTAATCGTTAAGGACGAGGCAGTAGGTATTCTACTGTTTGATTCATTTCGGGATGAAGTTGTTATGGTGAGGCAATTTAGAGTAGGNGTGCTTGATAAGCAGGTCATTCCCTGGATGCTAGAATTGGTCGCTGGCATGGTCGGAGAGGGGGAAAGCACCGAGCAGGTAGCAATTCGCGAAACCCGAGAAGAGTCTGATTGCGTGCCTATAGAATTGGTAAAAATTTTTGAATATTTCAATAGTCCCGGGACCAGTAATGAGAAAATCACTTTGTTTTGTGGCCGGGTTGATGCTAGTTGTGTTGAGGGAGTACATGGATTGACCGAGGAGCATGAAGACATTGAAGTTGTAGTCTTGCCTTTCGAAGAAGCGTTAGCAGGAGTGGAATCCGGGCTAATAAATAACGCCATGTCAATAATAGCGCTGCAGTGGCTAAAGCTGCACAAAGCTAAACTGCTCGATCGCTGGCATTAGGAAATTGGGTTGCAAATCATTGACTGTCAGCTGAAGAATCTTAGCTGACAGGCTCGCTTTACTTGGTTAAATCGTTACAATTAAGAGTCGGTTTAACGATCGTGGAATTAGAACGAAGTAGCAGGCTGACTTAACCAAACTCAAACCGACTTGCGAATTGAGAGAAAAGCAATAATCANGGATATGNCAAAAAGTAATTACAGTGTAGACCTCATTAGGCAAATGGTCGAATGTGATACCAATTATATCCGATTGCTTAAATTGGTACCGCAACTGCGAGCTTATCGAGACCGATCATTTATTAAACAGGCAGTACTCGATTCTGTTATTTCGATACATGAGGGTGCGAAGCTGGCTATTTCAGACAAAGAACCTGAAAAATTACTAGAAGGGTTGACTTCCGAATTTTGCGTTGCAGATTTTTATAACTCAAACGGAATGGTCACTGTCAAAATAAAAATTTTGGAAGCATTTAAATACACCACTACAATTGAAATTACGCAACAACCTGAATTAAAAAAGTGGATAACAAATCCTTCAATGCTAGTGAGGGTTTATCACGATGCTAGCACGGCTGAAGTTGTATCTTATCAAGGGCATCGAAATTTGAAGCCTCGGTATTCACAACCAAATTCAAAAATGTATCACGCTGATGAGAAAATGCAGGTGAATAAATTTTTGGGTGAATGCTTAACACTTTGTCTCAAGGTTGGAAGAAGCACTAGTGCGTCAGAGTTATTATTTAAGATATAGAAACCCCTCAAGGCAGTTATGACAGTTTTGAGTACTACCCCCCCTATTCACCTTTTACAAATTACTGATACCCATCTGTATGGAGACTCTGAGGGTACCCTGTTGAAGATGAATACACGGAATAGTCTCGATCATGTCATCAAATTTGCAAAACAGAATGAAACAGAAATTGATCTGATATTAGCCACTGGCGATATATCCCAGGATGGTTCGGTGGAAGCCTATAAGAGNTTCATGAATATTATTGCTGATTTAGGTGTTCCCTATCGTTGGATACCAGGTAATCATGATAATCCCGATGTAATGGAAGAAGTTGCTTATGGCACTAACATCTGCGAGAAGCTTATACAGGTTAATAATTGGCAAATAGTACTTCTCAATACCTGTGTNCTGGACCAGGCACATGGCAACTTGGCGGCCGGGGAGATAGAGTTTCTTGAAGATAATTTACATATAGTCGAATCTGATGTTTCGGTTGATCACTGNTTAATTTGTTTGCATCATAATCCGACAAAAGCGAACGCTAGCTGGATGGAAGAAATTGGCCTCAACAATGGAGAGCAATTCTTCGAGATCATTGCTCAATTTAAAAAACCTAGGTGTGTAGTCTACGGNCATATTCACCAGGAACTTGATTATGTTCACGACGATATCCGGTGTCTGTGTACTCCGTCCACCTGTATACAATTTAAACCNAACGTTACTAATTTTGCAGAGGATAAANTTAATCCCGGTTATCGAACATTGAGATTATTTGAAGATGGAAGTATTGATACTACAGTGATACGTGTAAATGGGTTTAATTCCAGACTTGAATACAACGGTACGGAGTAATAGTTGTCTCGGCAACCTTTCTTTCTCTATCTCCACGGGTTTCTGAGTTCTCCATTATCAAAGAAGGCCTTGCAGACGATTGAGTATTGCAAGCAGTCTGGTTGGGACTCACAAATAAGCGTTCCTGAGATGACAAGCGGCCCAGCTCAAACGATCAGTGAACTGCGTACCATAATTGATGAGCGTTATGATTTCGAGATAAAGCTCATAGGAAGTTCGCTCGGTGGTTTTTACGCGACATTTCTGTCAGAGGAATATGATTTGCCGGCAGTGCTGATCAATCCTGCAGTACGCCCTTTCCGCTCTCTGAAAACTCTAATCGGAGAGCACAGAAACTACTATTCGGATAATATACATATTGTAACCAAAGAGCACATGGGTGAATTGCTACAACTCGAAAAATCTCCACTAGAGAATCCCGATAATTTTTGGGTATTACTACAAACAGGTGATGAGACTCTCGATTACCGCCAGGCGGTGAGAAAGTATGGTGAACCCAATTGCTTGATTCGCGCTAANGGGAGCCATAGNTATGACAANTTCGAGNNTGAATTGCCGGCAGTCTTTAAATTTTTACTATCAAGTATTGGTCAATCTGTGCGATAAGGTATTATTCATCTGCAGTAAAGTTTTGTCCCTGTGGTTCACGCAAAATAGATGACAAACACCTATAACGCCGACGCGCTTGAAGTATTGACCGGGCTGGAACCCGTGCGGAAACGCCCGGGTATGTATACTGATACAACACGCCCGAATCACCTTATACAAGAGGTAATTGATAATAGCGTCGACGAGGCCTTGGTGGGGTTTGCTCGCACAATTACCGTCACGTTAAACCTAGATGGCTCTGTCGAAGCCAGTGATGACGGCAGAGGCATGCCAGTAGACAAACATAAAGGTGAAGAAATCAGTGGAGTAGAACTAATTCTCACGCGCCTTCATGCTGGCGGCAAATTCTCTGACAAGAATTATCAGTACTCTGGAGGTCTTCACGGAGTTGGTGTTTCTGTGGTAAACGCGCTGTCGAAATATCTCGAAGTAACGGTCAAACGAAACGGCAAAATCTATTCCATGAAGTTTAAGGAAGGAGAGAAAGCTTCGGAATTAAACGCTACTGGCACAGTGGGTAANCGCAATACTGGTACCACGGTCAAATTTCTTCCTGACGAAAAGTACTTTGACTCCATCAAGATTTCTATTCCCATGCTTAAGCATGTGCTCAGGGCGAAGGCCGTCCTCTGTTCTGGACTTAAAGTGGTTTTCATCGACAACACAGTCCCTAAAGCAAAAGCCCAAAGTGAAGAATGGTGTTACGAAGATGGATTAACCGATTATCTGAACTTGGCAACGGCAACGGATGAAACTCTGCTTGAGCAACCTTTTATAGGGTCAATTCAAGGGAATGATGAAGCTGTAGACTGGGCTATTCAGTGGTTAACTGAAGGAGGGGAAGCTACGACAGAAAGCTATGTTAACTTGATTCCTACTCCCCTTGGAGGTACCCATGTAAGTGGTTTACGTACAGGATTAACAGATGCCCTGCGAGAGTTTTGTGAGTTTAGAAACCTTTTACCGCGAGGGCTCAAGCTGTCTCCGGACGATGTTTTAGGGAATTGTTGTTACGTACTTTCATCTAAGTTAATGGATCCGCAGTTCTCGGGGCAAACAAAGGAGAGACTGTCTTCACGGCAATGTGCGCTGTTTGTCGGAGGCGTTGTCAAAGATGAGTTCAGTCTATGGTTGAATCAGCACACCTCTGAGGCCGAAGCGATCGCCGAACTGTGTATTAACAATGCCCAGAGTCGGTTGAAAGATAGCAAAAAAGTGTCGCGCAAGAAGGTTACATCCGGGCCGGCACTGCCGGGCAAGCTAGCGGATTGTTCGACTGAGGATGTGATGTCTGGAGAGCTTTTCTTGGTAGAGGGNGACTCGGCTGGTGGTTCTGCCAAGCAAGCTAGGGACAGGGAGTTTCAGGCTATCATGCCNTTACGCGGAAAAATTNTGAATACCTGGGAAGTCGACTCCACAGAGATTCTCGCTTCCCAGACAGTCCACGACATAGCTATCGCACTAGGTATTGATCCCTTACCCAGTAAAATTGAGGGGTTACGGTACGGTAAGATCTGCATTCTCGCAGATGCCGATTCCGATGGTTTACATATTGCTACGTTACTCTGCGCATTATTCGTCAAGCACTTCAGACCGATCGTAGAAGCCGGTCGCGTGTTTGTGGCGATGCCTCCACTGTTTCGTATTGATGTAGGAAAAGAAGTGTTTTATGCCCTCGACGAAGACGAGAAAAAAGGCATTTTGGACTCCATCGCTGCTGAAAAGAAAACCGGNAAAATTAATGTACAGCGATTTAAGGGTCTAGGTGAAATGAATCCCATGCAACTCCGTGAGACTACAATGGCTCCCGATACTAGGCGATTGGTGCAACTAACTCTTGAAGAAAACGCTGCGGATAAGAAAAAAACGGGTACCTTTGNAATGATGGATATGATGCTGGCCAAGAATCGTGCACCTGATCGCAAGGAATGGCTCGAATCGAGNGGNAACCTCGCAAACATAGCAGAATAGAGCTTGACGAAGACTAAAACATAGATGAACCAAGATATAACAGTTAACGAAGACGGGGTCGAGCAGATAGCCCTNAAGAACTACACGCAACAGGCCTATCTGAACTACTCAATGTACGTCATCAATGATCGGGCGCTTCCCAATCTTGGAGATGGTCTGAAACCCGTACAGCGCCGAATTGTCTACGCTATGTCTGAACTCGGTCTCAAAGCCGCAGCTAAGTTTAAGAAGTCGGCTCGGACTATTGGGGATGTTATTGGCAAATTCCACCCCCACGGCGATGCTGCCTGTTATGAAGCCATGGTTCTTATGGCTCAGCCCTTCACCTATCGGTATCCATTGGTAGACGGACAGGGTAATTGGGGGTCGCAGGACGACCCTAAATCCTTTGCCGCAATGCGTTATACCGAATCGCGTTTGCGGGGTTATGCCGACGTGCTGTTGGGGGAANTAGGTCAGGGTACGGTTGACTGGAAGCCCAACTTTGATGGCACACTGGAAGAACCAGAGATCCTGCCAGCTCGCTTGCCCAACGTCTTGCTAAACGGCGGAAGTGGAATCGCCGTTGGCATGGCAACAGATATCCCTCCNCATAATCTGAACGAAGTTGCCAAAGCCTGCATTCATTTGCTGGAAAANCCCAAGGCGACTGTTGCTGACATCTGTAAATTTATCAAGGGCCCTGATTTCCCAACTGAAGCTGAACTTATTACGCCTAAAACCGAAATCCTGGAAATCTACAAAACTGGCCGGGGATCTCTAAAAGTTAGGGCAACTTATGCCACTGAAAATGGAGAGGTAGTAATTACAGCGTTGCCTTACCAGGTGTCTGGAGCGAAGGTNCTGGAACAAATTGCTGTCCAGATGCAAAAGAAAAAGTTACCAATGATANTAGATTTACGGGANGAATCGGACCACGANAACCCTACTCGAATCGTGATCGTTCCCCGTTCAAACCGAGTTGATCAAGATGCTCTTATGGCACACTTGTTTGCTACGACGGACCTGGAAAAGAATTATCGCGTCAACTGCAACATGATTGGTATTAACAAGCGACCACAAGTAAAGAATATTGTGATGCTGTTAAAAGAATGGCTCCAATTTCGTACAGCATCCGTAAAGCGCCGTCTTCAGTTTCGTCTTAGTAAAATTCTTNACCGTCTGCACATCCTTGATGGGCTATTGGTTGCCTACCTGAATATCGAAGAAGTGATCAAGGTGATTCGAAAGGAAGATAAACCCAAACCTTCTCTGATTAGAAAATTCAAGATTTCTGAGCGCCAGGCGGAAGCNATTCTGGAACTTAAGTTACGNCAGTTGGCTAAGTTGGAAGAGGTTAAGATTAANGCTGAACAAAAAGAACTTAGTGAAGAANGAAAGGCAGTAGAGTTGTTACTTAAATCTTCGGTGAGGCTCAAGACTTTAATCAAAAAAGAGATCAAGGCTGAAGTTGAAAAATTTGGGGATGAACGAAGAACGCCCATAGTTGAACGGAGCGAATCCAAAGCTTTTACTGAAACTGAATTACTGACTACCGAACCCGTCACCATTATTTTGTCGGAGAAGGGCTGGATGCGTTCTGCTAAGGGCCATGATGTAGACCCGAGTTCACTGCAATACAAATCCGGTGACAGTTTCAAGAGTGCTGCTCATGGGAAAAGTAACCAGATGGCTGTCTTCTTAGATTCCGCTGGGCGTGCATACTCACTTGCTGCTCACAGTCTTCCGTCAGCCCGAGGGCAAGGCGAACCCGTGTCCGGTCGAGTTAATCCACCCCCTGGCGTAACATTNGAAGGAGTCGTCATAGGTGACGAAAGCAGGGACGTATTGCTGGCCAGTGATGCGGGATATGGATTTGTTGCCAAAATGAAGGATTTAATTAGCAAAAGCAAGTCAGGAAAAGCTGTATTGAGATGTTCTAAGAGTTCAAANATGTTACCGGCCTGTATGGTCAATGACCCTGAAAACGATTTNATTGTGGCCATCAGTAATGAAGGCAGGATGTTAACCTTTCCAATCCGCGATCTCCCGCGCTTAGCCAAGGGGAAAGGCAACAAAATTATTGGGATTCCAACTGGNCGGGTTGCACAACGCGTTGAATTTGTTGCGGCACTTGCGGTACTTTCCCCCGAAGACACCTTGGTTGTGCATGCCGGTCGGCGGCATCACAACCTCAAACCTTCAGATCTTGAAAATTATAGAGGAGAGCGTGGTCGTCGGGGGAACAAGCTACCACAAGGCTTTAGAAACGTAAGCCGAATTGACCTGTTGCAAAAGGTTGAAGAAAAAGAGAAAGCTAAGTAATTAATCATCCGCATACATTGTAAAAAGCTGTATTGCCTGTCTTTCTAGTAATAGCGCATAGTCCGACGACGGTGCTACGCTGAGATAGATCGTTAGGGCTTCTTCATCCCCCACCACCTTAAATTCTTCAGCTTCAACTCGAGTGCCAGCGCCAGCATTTTCGAATGCTGGTTCACTAATCAAAATGGCATTGTCCGGGGCCTCATTACAGATCTCTCTTACTAGGTCTAGAGTTCTGCCTGTCAAGTTACTGCTGTCTTGCTTAATCGGTGAGTATAGGCCATTTATAGTGTGACCACTGTGCACAGCAAGGCGAAACTTGACAGCGATTCGTTCATCCTCAATGTTTCCCAAATCGTCCACCAATAACAAGAAAAGCTGGGCGGTGCAGACAGCATAAAAAGACTGTTCTTCTTCCGGTTGTACGTCGCCGAAATTCACCACAATTTCACCCTCGGCACAATGGTTCACTGACCCGTTGTAGAGTTGGATAACTTTGCTCGCAAAGAAGTAGAATTTATTTAGTAATTTCACCAGAGTTTCTTCGTTCACCGTTGATGCAAGGTAGTGGAAATTGCTTAATCGAATTACTAACAAAGTCGTATCCTGTTTGACTGAAAGAGCTTTGAGTCCTGAGGCGTCTGTTACTGACTGCTCGGCNTTTAAATTATTCAAGGAGGTGTTTTGTACTAGGAATTCTGCGGTNGCATTAAACTGGCGAATGGCCGCGGTTATCTCGTTCTTATTTTTCGGTTCTGGACAAGCCTCTATTTTACCAGTGCGAATATTACTAAGGGAAAAGGCCAGTAAGTTGGCTGGAAAGCTCACTAAATATTGATAGTAGGTAGTACTAAGAGACCAGGAAATTACCACTAATAACAAAGTCGCACCAATGATCAACAATAGGTTATTGACTGAGCTGACTTCAATGTAGCTCAAATCCAACCGAACTCGCACATGCCCAGCGACTGAATCAGCGAAGGAAATTGGTGCAAAGTACTCTGCTTGAATATTATCCAGCGGCAAAGGGATTAGAGGAGACGTTCTAGATTGTGAACCAACTGTCTCCGCAATAACGTTATTGTCAATATCAAGTACAGCAACCTCCGCTATGGAGGAATCCCTAGTAAGATTCACCAGTACCACATTAATGCTGATCAGATCATTAACCAACACTAGTTCAGTAAGTTGAGTAGCTGTTTGCCGCGCTAGCACTTGACCAAGTTCGTTTGCTTGCTGCTGCAGGAGGTTGCGGGTGTTATAGCTAGTAATTAGCCAGAATATACACATTGCCAGCGTTACCACTAGGCATAAGGCCGCAGAAAATATTCTAGAGATTTGTTTATTGTTGGCTCTTCTTTTGCGCGAGTAATCCGCGGGGGGGGCAATCTGTGATGGGTTGTCGGCCAATACTTCTCCTCTCGGGCCCAGGACTAATGATAGGCTCGCAAGTGAAGAATAGCAGGAGTCCGGGAGCTAGTGCAGCGATACTTAAAGTCTTTGAGGAATCTGGAAGTCAGTCACTGCAGGGTTTGACCATGACCTGGTNTTCTCNTTTNAGGACTTGTGCAAAAAATATTACTAGTTATTGTTTTAAGACTAATCTTCGTAAATCTTCTCAAGTGATGACACATCCAATCTACCGGGATAGGGATAGCTTGAGTGCCACTAACTATATACAGTAGCAGCGCCTACTAACTGACCTAGTAAATCGAGCTAGTAGGGCAGAGCCTTTACGGTGAGCAAAGTCTCGATTGATCATGATGAGGCANACTGATCAACATTAATTCCTTCTAAAAGTATCTAAATNCNNATAAAAGTATANTATGTCTTCTAAAATAGTCTAAGTTCTNCAAACTCGTAATAATTCGATATTTATTTCACGAATATATTTAAGNTGGGTTAAACCTGCTGTATTCATTACAGAGCTAGATAAAATGCCCATCGNGCCTAGGAGAGATTGGAGCTACACAATTGACACCTGGGTATAGGCAAACATCCAACTCCAGGATATCCAGTAATTCCTTTGGATCTATGATTAGATCGGATAACATCTCATGCCGTTTTCCAGGCAAGNTGGATTTAGTAACTNTAAGTGTTGGTAGATTCATTACCTTGTGTTAGCTGTAAGTATAAACTTGAACTCAAGAAAACAGAGACGAATCGAAAGGACAAAAGTAAGGATATACCTTGTTCAACGCAGCAACGAGAGGGAATAAATGACTAGTTACGCGACAAATGAATTCAAGGCTGGGCTAAAGGTGTTGGTGGAAGGAGAGCCCTGCTCTATCCTCGAGAACGAGGTAGTTAAGCCTGGGAANGGGCAGGCTTTCAACCGTATAAAATTGAGAAACCTACTCAGTGGTCGAGTCTGGGAACGTACTTACAAATCCGGTGAAACTATAGAAGGTGCCGATGTTATGGAAACTGATATGGAGTACCTTTATGAAGACGGTGAATTCTGGCATTTTATGAAGACCGACGACAGTTATGAGCAAGTAGCAGTTGACTCAAATGCGATTAGTGAAGCGAGAAACTGGCTCAAAGAACAAGACGTTTTTCAGGTAGTTCTCTGGAACGATGCTCCCATTTCGGTTGTACCGCCAAATTTTGTAGAACTAGAGGTGGCCGACACCGATCCTGGGTTGAAAGGCGATACGGCGCAAGGAGGCACAAAGCCTGCAACCTTAAGCTCCGGCGCCATAGTGAAAGTACCCCTATTCATTAANATTGGGGATGTTCTGCGCATTGACACACGCACAGGGGAATACCAGAACCGTGTTAACAAGTAACAGTTAACGAGATAGGCAATGGTTGATTGGAAGCCAGGAGCCAGCAGCGAATCACTTCACTTGCGCGCTCAGCTCCTCGCTGAGATTCGTCGGTTTTTCGCAGCTCGAGAGGTTCTTGAAATAGACACTCCCTTACTAGCNCCTTNCACGGTGACTGACGTTTACATCCAGTCACTAGAAGNGAAACTTTCCGACAGCACGGGTGATTCACCCTACTTCCTGCAGACCTCTCCCGAGTTTGCCATGAAAAGGTTGTTAGCTGCAGGTGTAGGGTCTATTTACCAAATCTGTAAGGCTTTTCGAAAAGGGGAAACCGGTAAACTACATAACCCTGAGTTTACGATTCTTGAATGGTACCGAACGGGTTATTCGATGTCGCAATTGATGGATGAAGTAGAATNACTTATCGGCCAACTATTTAACCTCGATAAGATTCCNCGTTTTTCCTATAGGCTTCTATTTGAGGAGTTTCTGGGCTTCAATCCTCACAGTATCACAGGGGTTGAGCTCAGCGAAATTGCTGAAAGCCATATCGAATTAAACAATGACGCGTTGACGGACACCGATTATCTCCAGCTATTGATGAGTGCCTGCATTGAGCCGCAGATGCCTGACCATTGCTTTGTCTACGATTATCCTGTGGCGCAAGCGGCTTTAGCGGCGGTCGAAGAAAATGAATACGGAGAACAGGTGGCCAAACGTTTCGAGCTATATTGCCAGCGCATGGAATTGGCCAATGGCTACTATGAATTAACCAATCTTGATGAACAGCAAGCTCGCTTCAAAACCGACTTGCATACTCGTAGTAATCTGCAGCTTCCTATATATCCTGTCGATCAAAAATTGCTAGCTGCGATGCGGAGTGGATTACCTGAATGCGCTGGTGTGGCTCTGGGAATCGATCGGTTGGTCATGATTGCAAGCGGCGCCTCGACCATCAGTGAAGTTATGGCTTTCTCGATAGATCGAATTTAGTCGGAAGGTAAGCATGAATTGCATATCTAGGACTGTGTTGCTTCCTCAAGCACCCGAATCTTGTATAATTCTCGTAACTGCATAGTTATCGGGCCAGGTGTCCCATTACCAATCGGATGCCCATCAATATTTACAACGCCTAAAACCATGGTTGTGGCGTTAGAAAGGAATGCCTCATCTGCCGTGAGAGCTTCATCTATAGTAAACACGCGTTCTTCTACCTTAATACCGACATCGTCGGCAATTTCTAACAAAGTTCGCCTTCGAATGCCAGGTAAGATTGAATTGGAAAGAGGTCGAGTAATGACCGCAGCGTTCTTGACGATATAGGCTGACGACGAAACNCCTTCGGTCACTACACGGTCTTCCATCATCCAGCCTTCATAGCCACCGCGAGTGATGCTGTCCTGTTTAGCCAAAACCTGACCTAGCAAGTTTACGGACTTGATGTCGCGNCGTAGCCACCGGAGGTCGGGAGTGGTGACAACATGGACGCCTGACTCAACCAAGGGGTTGTTCAATACCTCCATANTCGATGTAAACGCTACGAAACTGGACAACATGTTTTCAGGGAAAGGGAAATCACGCTCAGCTGCACCACGAGTGACCTGGGAATAGACAATGCCCTCACTTAGTTGATTGCTTTCAACCAGCTGCTCCATCACTTTCATGTATTCTGATTTGCTGCAGGGCCAGGCTATACTTAGCTCACCCAAACTGTACTCCAAGCGTTCAAAAAAGTACTGCTTATCCACCAATTTACCATTGATGACAGGCACCACTTCGTATACTCCATCACCAAATATGAAACCCCGGTCAAACACTGAAATCATGGCCTGTTCTTCAGGCACGAATGCGCCATTAACGTAGACTATTCTGCTCAAGTCACTTCTCCAACAAAAGTCAGCAGCACTTGCTGAGTTATTTGAATTCCTCTGCGAAACTGTTCAGGGCATCACCATGCAATCGCTGTACGGTCCATTCGTCCATCGGTATGGCGCCGATGGAACGATAGAATTGTATCGACGGTTCATTCCAGTCCAACACCGACCACTCTACTCGAGTGCAGTTTCTTTCAACCGCCAGCTTGGCGATATAAGCAAGTANACATTTNCCGAAGCCCTTACCACGCATTTGCGGTCTCACGTAAATGTCTTCTAGATAAATTCCTGGCCGACCGGTNAATGTTGAGAAATTGTGAAAGAACAGGGCATAAGCTACAGGGTCTCGCTTAAATTCGCCAATGAGTACTTCAGCATGGGGGTTTTCACCAAAGAGAGTTTCCTGCAGTGTCTCCCGGGTCGCTGTTACTTCATGACTCAAACGTTCATACTCTGCCAATTCCTTAATGAAATTTAATATTAAGTCACAATCGTCGACAGTCGTATCGCGAATCATAAATTCTTTAAGTGATGTAGAAATTGTCATGCCTTGCTTTCTTTTTGCTTAATAGGAACATAGGATGGNCCAGCTGCCTCCGGCTAGTTTCTGCCTACTATTACCACCACCCCTTCACTGCTATAATACGCGCCTTTTTTTTTGTGCGATAGAACCTCTGGATCGAAGGTAATTAATGGCTAGGCTAATTAATTACCCCTGNGATTTGTGTCGTAAACCGAAATTTANCAAACGGTGAAGACTAATCATAAGGAAATATGATGTCAGAGCAAGAATCTACCATTATCTATACCAAAACTGACGAAGCGCCGGCTCTGGCAACTTACTCGTTGTTGCCGATTATCAAAGCATTTGCTGAAGCTTCGGACATAAACGTTGAGATCCGGGACATTTCCTTATCGGCTCGAATGATCGCCAATTTCCCAGATTTTCTCAGAGATGAGCAGAAACAATTCGATGATTTGGTGGAGTTAGGTGAGCTCACCCAAGATCCAATGGCTAATATAATCAAGCTCCCCAACATTTCAGCATCTGTTCCACAAATAAAGGCGGCCATCAAGGAATTNCAGGAGAAAGGATATCCATTACCAGAATACCCGGAAGAGCCCGCAAGTAAAAGGGAGCAAGACATCAAGGCTCGTTACGACAAGGTCAAGGGCAGCGCAGTGAATCCTGTACTCCGCGAAGGAAATTCGGATAGGCGAGCACCGGCATCGGTAAAAAACTATGCGCGCAAGAATCCGCACCCCATGGGTGTTTGGTTGGCGGATAGTAAGACTCATGTTGTTAGTATGCAATCTGGCGATTTCTTCGAAAGTGAACGATCAATTACTGTGGAGAAACCCACTACAGTGACGATCAGGCACACGGATTTGAATAACAAAGAAACCGTGCTCAAAGAGGGCATTGTTTTGCAGNCGGGAGAGGTGATTGATGCTTCTTGCATGAACCGCGATGCGCTTCGGGAATTCCTNGCGAAGGNAATCGATGATGCTAAGGCGCAGGGTGTACTAATGTCGTTGCACCTCAAGGCAACCATGATGAAGGTATCTGATCCAATTATTTTTGGGCATGCGGTTGCTNTCTATTACCGTGAGGTGTTCAACAAATACGTGGATAAATTTGAATCACTAGGTGTAGATCCTAATAATGGCATCGGAGATGTCTATACNAAAATACAGAATCTACCAGAAAATGAANGCGCAGAGATTGAATCGGATATCCAAGCCTGCTACGTGAACCGACCTGAAATAGCGATGGTAAATTCGGATCGAGGTATCACCAATCTGCATGTTCCGAGCGACGTAATTATAGACGCTTCCATGCCGGCTGCTCTGCGCTCATCCGGTCAGATGTGGGGGCCTGATGGCGAACTCCAGGATATCAAAGCCATAATTCCAGATCGCTGTTACGCGGGTGTTTACCAGGAAGTCATTGATTTCTGTAAAACCAATGGGGCTTTCGACCCTACCTCAATGGGTAGTGTCCCCAACGTTGGCCTTATGGCTCAGAAAGCCGAAGAATACGGCTCCCACGACAAGACTTTTGAAGTTNCNGCTAANGGAGTCATAAGGGTCGAAGATGCCAACGGCAACACCTTGCTTGATCATCAGGTNGGAAAGGGAGATATCTGGCGTATGTGTCAGGTGAAAGACGGACCCATCCAGAACTGGATAAAACTAGCGGTTATTCGGGCCCGATTGACAGATACACCAGCCGTCTTCTGGTTAAATGAAGATCGCGCCCATGACAGCGAGTTGATTAAGAAGGTCAATAAGTACTTACCTAATCATGATACTAATGGCGTGGACATTCGTATTATGGCTCCAACTGAAGCCACTCGTTTTTCGCTGGATCGTATGAAGGAAGGCAAGGACACTATCTCAGTAACCGGCAATGTCCTAAGAGATTATCTGACTGACTTATTTCCCATACTTGAATTGGGNACTAGCGCCAAGATGCTTTCTATTGTGCCGNTAATGAATGGCGGGGGATTATTTGAGACCGGCGCTGGGGGTTCAGCGCCGAAACACGTTCAACAGTTTGNAGAAGAGAACCATTTGCGCTGGGATTCGCTAGGGGAGTTCATGGCCCTAACAGCATCGCTGGAGCACTTGGCAGATGTTACTGGGAATCAGCGGGCCCGTGTACTTTCCAATGCGCTAGACCGGGCAACCGGCGAGTTACTGGACAATAACAAATCTCCTTCTCGAAAAGTCAATGAATTGGATAACCGAGGATCNCACTTCTACCTGGCTATGTATTGGGCCCAGGCGTTGGCCGAACAATCCGCTCTTGAAGAGTTGAGGGAAAGATTCAAGCCGGTGTCAGAACAGTTAGCAACTAACGAAGAGAGAATTGTTGAACAGATGAACGCAGTTCAGGGAGTACCAATGGATATCGGTGGATACTACAAACCCGATCCAGCGCTTAGTGCCGCTGCCATGAGGCCAAGTATCACATTTAATAAAATCTTGGGGAAAATTTAATATTGTGACTGTTTAGATANCTGCAGATAGGCAATTTCTCCGCTGCTCATNAGCGCCGACGCGAAACCACAATGCCGAATTGATCAATTTCAACCAGTACATTCTGAATCTCGGTTATATCAACTGGTGCTGCTGAGGAAGCATCGTGCTGACCAAATACGTATACCTTGAGTGCCTGAGCACGCCGTGCNGGCAGGCTAGCCATAACAGAGTCAAAGCCTTGTGGAATAAAGATATTGACCACGTCAGCTTTGTTGCCTACTGACTGGATGAACTGTCGCTTACCGGAATACCACAGGGTTTTGGTTGCTGGGAAACCCTCTAAGATCTCCTGTTCGTAAATGAATATGATATCAACTTCAGTGATGATGATAGCGTTGGGATCTAGCCGTGAGGAAATAAATACTGATTCAACCTCGGCCGCCAAGGAGCCATAACCAGCTAGAATAGCGAGCAAGACAAAAATTGTTCTAATGATAAGATTTTTTCTCATTACAAAAAAAAAGGCCAGAGAGGATACTTTCCCCCTGACCTTGTGGTTTTATTACCTGGGGCTAGACTAGTTTTCTTCAGTCTCAACCTCTCCGGTAGTTTGGGTCCTGGGTGAACCATCACCGTTGAACCCCATGGACTCATAGCGCCTCCAACCAGCAAGAATACCTACTAGGCCATGATTACCTTCATGACAAGCATACTCAAAAACGGGTTCCTCGGAGCGGCGCAGTGGCATCTTGGCGGACCAGGATACATCCCAAGACTGCGGATCGGTGACGGTAAAGTCGTAGTCTAGAGTGTTCTCGTCGATCCAGTTGATACGCTCTTCGACTACTGCTTGGTTGGACATGCCCCGTAGGTTGTAATGGTGGTACCAGTGCTGAGTATTAATCACTAAAGTATCGCCATCCCAATGGGCAATGGAATCCCCTTCCCATTTCAATTGCTTGGTATGGTGTTCGCTGTTAAGGCGAATGATGCGGGCAGAATGAACCATTTCATTGAGTATCATAATGTGGTCTTCAGTCTGCACAATCTGCATGTTGTTGTTATAGGAACCTGGGATTATTGGTGGTCCTCCTACAAAACCAGTCAGGCAACGGTCGACAGTAGTACGACCTTCCGGTCCGGCACTTTCGAAAATCATCTGCCCATAGACTTGGCGGCGTTGGCGGCCCTCTTGGTTAGATGGTGGAGTGCGGCCATTGGGTGGATCATAGATAAGGGAGGTTCGACGATCTGCAATGGTTTGATNACCACGCTCGTACCAGAAATTATTGTAGGAAATTACACCAGGAGGATAACCAGCTCCACCTACTGAATCGATAATCAAATCACGATTCTGACGCCGAAGCTCAAACTCTTCCCATTCCGTGGCTTGCTCGGGAGTAAGAACCTCCAGATGTTCTAACTCTCTGGGNCGATTCAGCGGAGTAATTGTTCTAAACGTGTAGGTGCCCTGAAAATCGGGATCTCCGTATTCAGTGCGAGGAATCTCTGTAGACTGGGCTGTAACGAGGGGAGCAACCAATATAATGGCCAGTGTGGCTGACAGTATGGGTATGGCTCTGTTGTTCATTTGAACCTCCAACTCTTGTTTTAATCTTATACTGACTGTGACACATTATTCGTATCATAGTCGACNGAAAGTACGTTTATTTGATCGAATTATCAAGCGCAAAATAGTTACCTTTTGTGCCAACAATGGCAGTTTTTCGTATTGTAAGGAAGAAGGGTAACCCATCCGAGCTTCCTGTATGGCGTGTTCTGGAGCCAAATTGAATTGCTCCGGTAGGTGGTTTATTCTTCGGGACCACTTCAGATAAGCGAAAGCAGAACCTAGTATGGGGAAAAGAGGTAANCGAAACCGCCGGAACTTATTGACGCANGGAGCACAATCTAGCCTATTGNCAGCGCAACTATCGACTTTTGCTCTTGGCAATTTCAAGCTTCCCCTTTTCCTAGTTGCTGCCCTACTGTTTTTATGNGTTACGTCGAGAGTGCANCAGAATAGCGTTTTGCTATGGTCTNTTTTAGCAGCGGGTGGTGGGCTGATCTCCTGGCTGGTGTGGTTACTATTTCAGTCGAATCGGGACGGAACCCNTCATGCATTTAATGTTGTTCTGCGACCACAACATTATGTCCANGCGTTGGTACAAATAAGTGTATTTGCCTATTGGGGTTATTTTTGGCGTCCGGTATACGATCATACCCTGTTAATCCTTGCTCAGATTCTATTCGCTTATACCTTTGATATGTTGCTGGCATGGTCTCGGCGGCGAGACTACATTCTGGGCTTCGGTCCTTTCCCCATTATTTTGAGTATCAATTTATTCCTTTGGTTCAGAGACGACTGGTTCTACATGCAGTTTCTCATGATAGCGGTTGGGTTCATGGGGAAAGAATATCTGCGATGGCAGCGGGAAGGACGCAGCGTCCACATCTTTAATCCGTCAGCTTTTGCNCTAGGCTTGTTTTCGCTAGTGCTGATTCTTACTAATACCACTAGCCTTACCTGGGGACAGGAAATCGCTTCTACGCTTACCTTAGCTCCTAACATCTACACCTTTTTGTTTTTAATTGGGCTAGTGGTGATGTATTTCTTTTCTATCACTCTGGTGGCGGGNATGGCGGCAATTAGNCTTTTTNGNCTTAGTGCAATCTATAGTTCTGCCNCCGGTGTACCCTATTTTCTTGATTCTGAAATACCGGCAGCGGTGTTTCTCGGTCTTCACCTGCTGATCAGTGATCCTTCTACTTCTCCCCGGACACCGCTGGGGAAAACTATCTTTGGNATGTTGTACGGGCTGGGTGTTTTTGGTCTCTATACTTTCCTAGGTAATATCGGAGTACCAACTTTTTACGACAAGCTTCTCTGNGTACCGCTGCTCAATTTGAGTGTTATTGCTATAGANCGGGCAGTCCGGTCCATTAATACTCAACTACTGACGAATATGTGGCCAAGCGATTCAGTGAGTGGTCGTGCTAATCTGNCTCATATGGGAGTGTGGATAGTAGTATTTGCAGCCATGACTCTGCTGGGTAAGACAGATGGTAAACACACGGGTGACAGTCTGCCATTCTGGGAGCAGGCGTGCAGTGAGGGCCTGCCTAATAGTTGTTATCGCTTGGTGCAGCTAAAGAGAAACTACTGTGAAGACAATTCAGCGTGGGCATGCAATGAACTGGGTATCCATTATCGTTTAGGGGAAATCGTTGAACAGGATAATGAGCAATCTTTTGGCTTTTTTGCCCAAGCTTGNGAACTGAAATTCAAGGCGGCCTGCGCNAACTTGCTGGATAATAGCTTGGGGTTAAGAGACGCCCCACATGAGNTGGACTTGCGGCTATTATTAAGAGAGGGTGGTCTTAACCTGATGAATGAATCGGTGGNCGATTTATACGCTCGGGCCTGTAATCATGACTGGGCTTTCGCTTGCGTGGCGGCTAGTNACAGGAACCGTTTATGACCCGGCAAGTGGATATTTCTGTAAATACTTCCCAAGCTCCTCCAAAAAAGGAGCCGGGTCACACAGTTGGCTTCATCATAATGACGCTGATTATTCTCTTTATTGCGTTCTGGATGAACCGGCAGAGTTCNCTTTTGATAATGGGCAGCTCAAACGAGTCGCNATATGTTGTCCCAGTTCTCGACGGATTTCTCACTGATGCTTGGTTTTTGCCCGACGACGATATGCTCGGTTTCGTAGAAATCCCCGCTGGTTCATTTATCATGGGCAGTAACCCAGTAATTGATCGCATGGCTTATGAAAATGAACGTTGGTCTGACTTAAGCCGACAAGGGACNGTCGATCTGCCCGCTTTCTACATCAGCCGTTTCGAGACGACAGTTGCCCAGTTTTTCACTTTTGCCGAGGATACAGGGATGTCCGTGAATCATATCGGTGAAGATGTACCGGGTAATTATCCTATTACTGGTATTACTTGGCCCGAGGCTTTGGCGTATGGACGCTGGTTAGAGCGGCGTCTGCGTGAGTCCTCTATTACTCCTCAGAGTATTCAGCAGTTATTGAATAACGGCGGACGGGTAACGCTGCCCAGCGAGGCCGAATGGGAAAAAGCCGCCCGCGGTACCGATGGAAGGGTTTTTACCTGGGGTTCGCAGCCCCAGACTGGCTTTTCCAACTTTAATGCTGACNTAATCAGTCCTGTCGGTTCATTCTCCTGCGCTAGTTGTGCGCACGGCTTGTCTGACATGGCTGGTAATGTTTGGGAATTTACCCGCAGTCCGCTACAGGACTACCCTTATGACCTGGCCGACGATGTAGATGATTTAGCGGAAGATGCACTGTATGTGATGCGCGGTGGCTCCTACGCTGAAGCTATAAACAACGTGCGAACCGCCGTCCGTGGCGCAGTTGATCCGGGTGTTAGAAATGAAACTATCGGGTTCCGTCTNGTTATCTCTGGGCTTTAAGGNTGNNTGTCAGTTTTGAGAGAGCCTATCTTATTAGGCACATTCCTTTTCANCTGGGTATCTTAGAATCAGTTTTTTTGNGGTAGAGCAAAGGTCAGGATTAGGTCTCCACCTCTGCGCCCTCTCGAGCCGCCACCTGATGCCACAGTAACATATTCTTGGCCATCGATGGCGTACACCGCCGGTGAGGCAAAAATGCCGGATCCNGTATTGAATTTCCAATANTCTTCTCCGGTTTCGGCGTCGAAAGCGTAGAAATAACCAGCNNTGTTACTTCCNGCACCGACGAACACGAGGCCACCATCGGTAACGACCGGACCNGCTTGGGCGTAGCCTTCAAAGATCTGCCGCCAGATCAANTCGCCGGTGGTNGGATCATATGCTGAGAAATAACCNTTCGGANCTCGGCCAGAATTGAATGGCTGGTCTATNGCGGCTACATACAGTAGGCCCGTTTTCTCACTATAGGCCAACGGTCCATAACTGGAGCCTCCACCCATGCCCGGAGCAAAAATTTGTCCTGGCCCTAGCGGAGTAAACTGTTCAACTAGAGTATTTGCTTCCATGTGCTGGGCNGGAATGTCCGTCGGAAAAACCGGGGAAACCGGTTCCATGCGTTCACCATTTGCCTTGTGAGGTATGGGCTGGGTTGGCCATGGNTCTTCACCTTCAAGGTCGGTTTCGGTGGNAACNGGAGTTTCAATAATTGGATGCACTGGTTGTCCNGTTTCTCGNTTGAGAATATAGAGCCAGCTATTTTTGTTTGCTTGTGCAAGAGCCTTAACGGTTTCCCCGTTTACCTCCATGTCAAACAGTACGGGTTGATTACCATCATCATAGTCCCACACATCGTGATGTACCTGTTGGTAGTACCACTCCAGGATACCCTCATCTAACGTCAAGGCGATAATTGAATCGGTAAATAGGTTTATGCCG
>PARV01000048.1 GCA_002712055.1 Gammaproteobacteria bacterium
TTACGTCAAGTACCAATGAAACCAGTGGTATCTTTCGTACTATGAAAGTTTGGATCGACCAAGATTTATGCACAGGCGATGGCATCTGCGTAGAGATCTGCCCGTCAGTGTTTGACATGCACGCCGACGGTTTGGCTTATGTGAAAGAGCCCGACTGGCCGAACCTCTACGGCCCAAAGGGTTCTCCCAAAGGTGAACCCATCCATAAGATGAGTGAAGGCATGGCTACAGTCCCCGACGAAGACATTGATGCGTTAATCGAAGCAGCCGAGGAATGCCCTGGGGAGTGCATCTTCATTGAGCCCTGAAGGAATAGACGAATCTTTGTGCCCACAATGCGGACAGATAGAGTTCTGCCGCATATATAACGGTAGTGTCATCTCCTCCGACGCATAAGACCACCAGTTCTTACACTCGGCACACGAGAAATGGTAGATCTGTTCAACCGTGTATCTATGTGACACTAACTAGGTCGCTCGTCCGAATCCGGTAAGCCCTTCACGAGTTGCCAACAACCCTGAGTCACCTGAGAATTGTGCCGCTCTGCCTTGCTGCGTGCGACGAACCCGACTCGCATCAGCCGTTGTCCCGAATGCGGCACCTCCTAACACATCCCCGGAAAGACCGCCGCTATAAAGAAGACTAGTTGTTAATCCTTGGAGCGGTGAAAGTCTTGCAGCTACTTCACGCTGCTGAACATTCATGCGTTGCAGATCTTCGGAAAGCTCCTGAGAAAATGTTTGGGTTGGTCCAAGAGTAATTTGGGACTGGGCAGCTAATCCTGCTGCACCGAACTCTCGTCGAGCATCAACAATATTTTTGGTGAGTTCAGGATTTAAGAAACTTGAAACAATATCGCCCTGACCAAAGCCGTAACGTGAACGCAACAAAGCAATGGTTTCGTCATTAGCACTATTGGCAGCTTCTTCAGCAATTCCTACACGATCTCGCCACTCGGCTAAAGAAACGTCGCCACCGATAAGGGCTGTGACACCATCTTCTGCCATAGTACGTGCATCACCGGCAAGAAAGTCTGCTTCGATTCCGGCTCGACTGGCGATTTGTAGAATGCCACGTTCGAAATCTAAATATTCTCCTTCAGATATCTCACGAAATCCAGCGTTTCGTCGTGCTTGCATCGCAGGGAAACGCCCATCATAAACTTTTCGGACCGTCGGATCAGGACCATAGCGAAGTTCGACAAGCATGGCATCGCTGCTCATACCTGATTCTGCCCATCCCATAGCAATACTTGTTAGTTCCCCTAACCCAAATTTCTTAAGGAAACCTTCGATGATTGCTTTAGCGCCACGAATGTTCTCGTCACGTTTCCATCGTTCCCACTTATCGTACGGGCCTTCTTCTTGGCCTGGGAGTTTGTCAATGGGGTTAATAGGGTCACCAGAAATATAGGTGTTTCCGCTTACTGGGTCTGTCCAATATCCGGCACCGAGTTGAGGATTTTCTCCGGCGGGAAGCGGATCAATCCAACCTTGCTCTGCTGTCCACCGACGCATATTAGGAACAAAGGTCTGTCCNGTNCCTGGGCCTCGTTCATCGGTCCAACCAATANCNGCCCGAGCCTGCTCACGCTCTTCGGGACTACTAGGGCGACGAGCAATCNCATTACCTTCAGCNTCNNNATCGAAATTANTANNNTCACTAAAGACCATTACGCCACCGCTCCCATAGCTCGACCCAAACCAGTCACAAGCTGATAAGCATCATTAATCCCCCGAGGACTCTGATCGTACTCTTCGGTAGTTCGAAGCCAACGAGCAAAATCGCCACCAGACATCGCAGTCCCCGGCTCCTCACCCTCAACCATCAACCCACCTAACGTCACCGCCATATCCCGATTGCGTCCATCCCACTGCGGNGAATAACCCAACACCGAATTGAAAATCCCGTTGTAAGCTCCCACAATTTCAAGTGGAGATTTACCTGCCTCAATTCGAGTAGCCCAAGCAGGGAACAACAAAGCGGCTTGTTCAATCATCTCATCTTCAACAAGATCAATAGTTGTTTCCCCCGAGAAAAGCTGCTGTGAACGGCGGGCAAGTACTTCCTCGTCGGGCTCCATCAAATAGCGTCGATAAATATCTTTGATACTTGTTCTGAAAGCCGAAACAGTTCCACCAGCAGGAGCACCTTCACCAAAGTTGAAAAGAGGGCTCCCTGCGTCTGTAGTTGCTGTAACTAAGAAATCTTTTATTTCAGCAAGGTTCAGTCCTTGCAAATACGATTGTTTAGCTAACTCCCAAATCTGGCTGTCGTCAAGATTTATATTGGCTTGCCCAAGGATCTGTTCAAGTTGTTCAACTTGAATAGAGATCAGGTCGAGGCGACGNGTAGACCATTCGTCTTCGGTGTCACCGCCGCTGTTCCACTTGTATTCTCTGTCTGCTCTACCAACTTCACTGTCTTGATAGTGNTCTGTTTGGTAGTAAATACTTTTGATCCATTGCTCCATTTCTGGAGTGCCATCTTCAAGACCGAGAGGGTTCTCTTCGATGAGTTCAACAAGGTCAACCATTTCACCCGTAATCGGGTGTTCAACTAATACTGAAGGATTTCCCCGTAAGTATTCCCACATCAAAATATCTAGCTTAGATGTCTTGGACTCAATGCTTTCTTCTAAATCTTGTTCCGGGTTAGCGAATTGTCCTGACCGATTTGGGTCTTGGATAACTATTTCTTCTTCCTCTATGACAGGCGGAGCACCCGTGGGTAGCTCTTCGAAACTGGCTGTTTCTCCGACCATAACTTCGGGACCACCGGAAACTATGTTGCCTTGGTCATCATAAATAACTGGCTGAATATCTTCAACTGTTTCTGGGCCTAAATTGAACTGTCCTGTTTGCCACGGGTCAGTAACAAAATCAGGGTACATCCGTTTGTAATCATTAAGTGTTTCGGTTATGTCCTCACCAGTCATATCTTCTGTTTTTTCAATAGCTTCTTGCGTTTTAGGACCATCGAAGCCATCAACCGTTACACCGACAACTGCCTGTATTTCAGCAATACCAGCCGGGTACAACCCTATGTTGTCTGGCTTAACAAATTGTTTACGACGGAAAAGCTGTAGATCATTTTCAACGTCCCAATCCGCAGGCAAATACTTATCTGCTAGATCGCTCCACTTTTTTCGCCAGTCACTTTTTTTGTTATCTAATTTCTTTTCGCTGATAACCCATTCTTTGTAAATGTCTTGACCTCGGCGCATTCTTTCAGAAACAACTAATGCAAGTGCACGCAAATTTTCATCTACATCTGTTAATAATGCTTTTTTAGCGGCATCGGGAGAACCATAATCAAGGCCACCTTGATTTGCAGTAGGAGCACCATACCGGTAAGAAAGATCAAGACCATCAGGGTCATTAAGCGTAATGTTTATTTGCCAAAGTCCGTAAGACTTTTCTTTGCCCAGAACTTCACGACTACTCTTATGTGATTCTTCTAATTGTTTTTCTGTAAGATCAGTTCGCCCCGGCCACCGCCAATGCGTTTCTTCTTCAGCAAGAGCCATCAGATGAGGAATAATTTCGCCACGAAATCCGAGACTGTAAAGACCCGTGATAACAGCGTGTTTGAGTTCTTTTAGATTCATCAGACTGTTATTCCCATCACCTTCGCCAAGGTATTGGCTCTACTCAAATTGTTACTAGTCGCAACTTCGTCAGCAAACTCTCCCTCGATGCGTTCCCCGAACATGGTTTGCAACTCTGTTTGAGAAACATTCTTACGGCCCATCGTTTCACGTTGAATCTCATCAGTCCACTTTGTAACCAGATTACGGAACCTCGGATCGTCACCGCTCTTACCTGTCAACGTAGCCATCACTTTGCTAGCTACAGCATTCCCATAAGACGAACCGATAGACACTACCGCTCCAGCGTTTTTGGCAAGCTGAAACAATTCATCTGAAATGTTTTGGACTTCTTCAGGATTCCAAACTTCAGGTATATATTCATCACCCAACCCAGTGAATCCACCTTCAGTAATGCCTGCCATACTTTGTGCATACGACTGTTGCTGAATTAAAGCCCTGCGAACATTCTCATCTGCATAGATGGCATCCGGGTTAGTGAACATTGTGTCACCGATAGCGGAATACATGAACGAAGTATTGCCTGTACCCAAAGCTAAACCTTCAGCGATACGCTTTTGATTCTCTGGCGTTTGAGCCAAATACACTTCGTAAGCATTGGTGTAGGTAAATGGGACATCTTCGATGAGAGCCGGAGTAAAAGACATACCTGCTTCGGGATCATCAGTCCAACGCAGAGACATATAGTCTTCACCCATAACAGATCTCATCATCGGTGACTCGGGGCGAGCTTCAAACACTTCAAGATCTTGGATACCCATTTGTCCGGTAACTGGAGCCAAGTCATATTGGCCTCGGTCTAATGCTCCTTCTGGTTGACCAAACTCAACGGGGGTCCACGCAGCCCAATTCTCTGGATCAATCTGAGCTTGGATATATGTATCGGGAACCAGTGAACGGCCAGACCCAGCAGGGTCAGGGATACGTTCAAGAGAAGTTCGTTGTTCTCCCATACGTTCCGCTAAAGGAACTATGTTGCCTTCGGCATCTCGTGGAATATCTTGGGGATCTACCCCCTGCTCTTCGTAAGATTCTGTAAGTTCTTCTACTTCGAGAGGAGTAAGCCCTTCTTCTTCTTCCTCTTCTTCGTCTTCGTCCAATGCTATGGCTGATGGGCTCATAACATCAGGAAACAAACTTTTAGATTTCTTGTCTGGGTCTTGTTCAATTAACTCGTAATCCCAAGCGTTCTTAAGCCACTCCCATATACCCGAATCATCTTTCACAGCTTCAGCAATAGCTTGCTGGCCTTCAGCTTCAGTTATCTTTCCTTCAGCTTGTAACCGAAAAACTTCAGCGACCACATCGAAAAATGAAAGCATACCTTCTTCTAAGAAATCAGGAATCCATCTTTTGCCTGCCATTACGCCGCTACCTCATATTCGGTAATCAACCCAGTAGGCAAATTACCTACAGAAATTGAAAGCATGTTACTAAAATACCTGTCATAGATCGGGCCGAAGCTGGGGTAACTTAATACTTCCAGCAAGAAAACGTCCCACTCTTGACGAATGTCTTGGTTACCAGAATAACTCATCCGTAAATAGCTACGGTTGTTGGTACCCTCGGCACGTTTTACCATCTTCAAAGCAAGCTGGTCATGCTTACCAACGAACATTGCGATCTGCCCAATCTCAGGTCGATACGCAAATTCTTCTAAAGAAATAAATTCTCGTAAACCGGCAAGAACTTCTTTTTGTACTTGGGGTTGCCCGAAAGTATTGAACTCTTCTAACCAGAAAGAATTTTCTTGTCCGAGATCTTCAATAAATTTGCGACGGTCTTTCCATAAATCAAAGTTGGAGTTAGCTAAAAGACTTGATGAGCCTCCACCCATTGCACGTTTACGAAGTTCGTCATCCATCGAGTTTCGGAAAACACGCCATTCTCTCCAACCCATACTGACAGACGAATCGGTAAGAATGCCTGCCGGGTTCATGTAATCTCGGCGACCTTCTCGTCTTTCTTGTTCGGCAACTGCACGGTTGTAATTGAATTGAACATCGAGTGCACCAAATTCGCCTCGAACCAACGGAGCTAGTTGCGGATTGTTTTCCATAAAGTCTTGATGTTGCTGATATTTTTCGTGTCCTTCTATTGTCCCTGCTCTTACCCCTTGGGCCATTGTTGTGCGTGCCGTGAACGCCCATAGATCTGGATGGTTTTCAAGAAGCCATGCGGTTGCCACATCAGAGCCATGTTCTTTGGAAATGTCCCACATTTCTTTTATGATCCCCCAATACGGGGACTGTTGACGAAACGAAACTGGGACCGCTATAGAACGCAACATGTATATCCCATAAATTGCTTTAGTCCGGCGTTCTACTTCATCTTCAAACGCAGCTAATTCGACTGCTGTTTGAGGAAGTTCTCGGCCTTCTTCAACGTATTGGGTAATCATGTCTTGGGTTACAAGGGCAGCCGTTTTGGCTTTGCCAGCGTCAGTCATACCGATGGCTTTAGCCCCATTACGAACCCAAGACGGAGTATGCGAATTGATGAATCGTGTGTATATCTCTTCGCCTTCTACGAATCCGTAAGGCACCATCCAACCAAGAGATTCGTCTAACTCTGGGTTGGCTACGATTAGATCAGAAACAGCGAACGAAACAAGTGGACCGAAACCGGGAAGAGCCCCAATCATAGAAGCAGATTCAAGGTTAAGGTTGATGTCTTGGTTCGCTAACTGTGAAAGTTTCCCGAAGAGTTTCATGTCTCCGATGTTGGAGTCAAGGAATCCAGGCATTGGTATAACAATACGAGGGTTTCCTTCGTCGTCTTCGCCGGTAACAAGACTCCATGCCCGTAATGCACGGGCGATAAACACAGGGTTTTCTCCTGCTAGCCCCATCCATCGTGTTGCAACTTCTTGCCATGCACCAAGGAACGGGAAAAGTTCTGTAACTATTTCCTCGAACCGTGTTCGGTCAGCAAGTTCGTACAAGATTTTTTTGGTTTCATTTAAAGCGTACCGGCGAGCACGTTGAGACATTTCTTCTATAGCGTTACCTGCGTCGGGGATTCTGTATGACCCGTCACTGTTCCGGTACCGTTGCATTTCGATTGCCATTTGGCGTTCGTATGCGGCTTCGAACATTGTTCCACGTGAAATAGTGTTTTCAACTTCTGTCAGGTTTTCGAACCATGTGTCAGTTACGTGGCGAATAATTTCTTTGGCTTGTTTGATTTGTGTCCCAGTTTTAAGTCCATCTAAATACGATGAGTCATTAACTGTTTTACCGAAGTCGATTAGTGGTGCAAGACGATCATAGTCAGCCGGAGAATGAGCCTGAGCATCGAGTTCTTTTGCCCTCCCCCGAAGTATTTCAATAGCGTCAACCTGCTGCAGCACATCTTTTGCTGCATTGGAAACTGGTTTGCTTCCATGCAAATTAACTGATCCATCTAGTCGGCTCGTCACTGCATAATGCATTGCGTCATCAAAAACACTTCCTGTTGGGATCGTATTGATGTCGCCTGTTATCGCAGTTTCGTCTAAATATAGTTTAGCTCTTTCTTGTAAAACATTGACAATAGGTTGTATGTCTCGGTCCCACGAAATAAGTTCACCTTTAGCAAGCCGTTCCCGAACCCCTGCGAACTCAGGCAAATCCGGTACAAGACTGTTTGCTTCGTACCGTGTACGCCGAATAAGTTCCATTCTTGCTTCAGGGCTTCGCCACTCATCAGGCAAACTGTCTAAAACCGGTCGCCCCTCAGTACTCAACCATTCATAGATTTCCTCGTCTGTTTTACCGAGCCATTGTTGCCGCCAGAAATCTCGTTCAAGTGAGACCCCTGCCATACCCGGACTGCTCACATGGTTCTGAACAAACGCATCATAAGCTCGTACAAACGCATCCCCTTCGTAACTATTGCTGATGTCATATTGATGAGTTTCGTTGAATGCTTCGTTCCGTCGCATTTCTGCGTTCGTATCAGACCAGATTTGACGTTTCGTCGGGTTAGCACTATTGATACGTTCGATTACTGCTCGGAGTTGTGGGTTGTCGCCCCACGGATTTGGTATAGCATTCGATCCGAGCATTGACTGGTTGTACCCTAAATCTCCTAAGAGTTCGGCTGCTTCATCAAGTTTACCTGCAGCTTCAGGGAGTTCTTTTCGGAAGTTTTCAACCACCATTCTTTGGTAGGTAGTCACACCTTCAGAACGAGCCATCAATAATTTGGCTGCTTCTCGTCTGTCTTTCTTTGCTTGGGCAAAAACTTCGGCCAGTGTCATATCTGCACCGAGTTTGTTTACTTCTTCAGGAGTTAGTAAATCCAATTCAAGAACTGACCTGTCGTCGAGTCCTTCGAGTACTGCACGTTCAGCTTGTTCTACTTCATCAACCATGTGCTTGGCATCAAGAAGCAACGCTTCGCCGTATCCTGTAGCTACTTTACGTCGAGCTAAAAGAACTTGGCTTTTGCGTGCATGTCGCCCATACAATGCTCCTGATGCTGCTGCGCCTGCTGGTCCGGCAAAGAAAAGGCCGAGTCCAGACATGAATACTGTGCGGCGTTTTTGTCTACCTGCGGCGTATTCTTCTCTGATGGTTTCATCCATCAAACCTTCGTAGTTTGTTTTTACTGTCCCTTCGTCGTAAAGCCTGTTGTATTCCTGAACTTTCTCTACGAAAGAAAGGGTTTCTCCAGGAATTCCCAACACTTCATCTATTTTTCCAACAACAATTCCTTGGACATCAATACCGGCACGCTCTAACCAACGAGCACGAAGCCTGTCAACTCTGACACCTATACCGGACATAGAGTCCGCTACTCCGAGGTGAGCAAAGTTACGCAACATGGAGTCAACATTGACAACCATTTGCCATCGTGGAGTTAGTAGCACCCCTCGTTTCCAAGCGGTACTTATCATTCGCCGTGCTGCTTGTACCTTCGCACGTTCAGGAGCAACACTGATTTGTTTGGGGCCATCTGGTGTGGGAACAGTTTTCATATCGCCATTCACCATTTTGACGTAACGATCTATAAGGTCATAACGTGGCACCAACGAGGCTTTACGCATTTGGCTTGGGCTAATTGGGATACGCCGCTTAACTGTTTCGCCTCTGCTTTGTTCCCAAATAACTTCAGTAAAGTCCACGTTGCCAAAGGAACGCTGTGTTTCATCAGCGGCTTTATTCAGAAGCTCTTTTGCTTCAATAATTTGACCATTAAGAATTTTACGCAAATCGTCTGGACCTAAACTGACTACAACACCGTCATCAACTATTGCCCCTAACTGTTCAACGATGGTGTCGTTGATTCTTTTAACAACATCATCAAAATGTGCTGCAAGAGCATTACGGTCATTTGATTTGTTGAGGAACTCTATAAGCACATCGTCGGCGTTAAGCCCAGCAGCTTCCAATATGTTTGTTTGACGATATGGAATTTCTGTTGCTCGTGGCGCAGGGATTCTTTGCACATCTCGGAGCATTCGCTCTACTTGAATATAAGCAGCACTCGGTTGTTGCAGGTCAATAATATTTTGAGCGACTTTATCGACCACCATTTGGACAGCGTTGGTACCCCGAACATTTCGATAGGTTCCAGATTTCTCAAAAAAGGTTTTGGCTTTATACCCGAGTCTGTTGCTTGCACCTAGATAGGGGAGTTGGGCATCAGGAAGAGTTGGTACTCGGTGTGCATCAAGAATTTCGTCTGCTGCTGCTTTAACAACATTGTTACCAACTTCAGTAGCATATTTGTCTAAGACTGTGGGGGTGCCGAAACCGTTGGGGACATCTTTAATAAGTGTTTCTACGATATTGTTTTTTAGAGAAAGGATTGCGTTCCACGGTACATTCTGGAGGTCTCCGAGGTCTTTCCACATTTGATTAAACTCGGGTGTCCCCATCTCGGGGACACGAAACGATGGGGTATCTATTTGACCCAAAAGGTTAGCGACACCAGTTTCGCCTTGATTCAGAGCATCAGCAACGACTTCCATAACATCGTCTACAAGTTGGGGGTTTACGTCAGCTAACGCTCGTCTTTCTCGTTCAAGATCTTCGATCCGGCGAGCTATCGTATCGACTTCTTGTAAATCATTAGTGTTTCTGCTTCGTCGTTCAAGTTCAAGAATCTCATCGGTCATGCTTTGCATCTGATCTACGAGTACTCGACCACCGCCAAGGTTGTCTACTTGGAACATGATTGAAGCAAGTAAACCGGCTTGCCGTTCCAATGCCGGGAATCCACCGGTACCAGCTAAAGCAACCTTCATTAGATTGTCGAACGGCAACCAACTCTGATTGGTGACTGGTCCATCGCCTATGACTTTGGCGATGGTTCGTCCCCATGTGTACATATCTTCGGCGGGTCGATCCCAGCCTTTGCCGAGGCGTCCTTGTTTGCCTGCGTCGATGAATGCTTTTCCGAACTCGTCTTCAAATCCTGTGAGTGGTTTAACTTCAGGGACACCGGCTTTTGTTTCTACATCAAGTATCCAATCAATTAATTTGGCTTGATATGCGGGGTCTTGTAAACTAGATCCTTTAAGGATTGACCCTTCAGGCTTTTTAGGGAATCTAACCTCGTCACTCAGATGGTTTTTGCCTGTGGCCTTCTCTGTGTTTCTGACCTCCGCCCACAGTTCTTCTGCGGTTTTACCTTCTAATTCTAAACGTCGAGAAGCTGTGGGGTCGATAACAACTTCGGGGTCGATACCAGCCCTTTTAGCTCGAACTTCTTCAGCTATGTTCCAGATCTCTGCTCGGAACTTGTCGAAACCTGCGCTGTTAATCGTTTCGTCTACNGTGAGCGCAACCGGTTCGTCAAGGAANGTGGGNCGGTAACTCCANTTTTCCCANAACGCNTCGTCACGTAAACGTGGCTGNCCTTTACGGTTCGGTTTTATTGGACGAAACTCGAATGGTGCGAGACTTGTTTGCACCATATTCGGGTCATACCCACCCCCTGCTNTGTAAGTTTCTTTGGCTCGTCGCATTGCATACGACCAGCGTGCTGCACGAGCAGTCAAATAAAGAGGGTCAAGCCCAATGTTCAACGCAAAGTCAATAATGCCCGACGTTGCGAAATACCAGTCAGTTCCTTTGAACTCTTCAAGAGCCTTCGGGTCCATGATGTCTATGTGAAACGCAGATAACGCTAACGCTTGGCCTGCGCTTCTGCTTTGTGTGACATCCCATGCTTGTTGGTATGTGCTCCAGTTGTAGAGTTTGCTTTCACCTACACCGGGAACGAGTTGTTCTACAAGATTTCCCGTTCTATCCAGAATGTTTGTATCTTCGCCAGTTATTTCTGAGGAAACCATTCGTTCGACTGTGGCGAGTGTTCCGATTGGGCGGTCAATAAAGTTTTTATAAGTAAACTGCATCGAATCCAAGAACGGAGTCCAAATAAGAGTGCTAAACGGGTCACGTATAAAACCCGGTAACGCACCTGCTGGTGCACCAATCACGCCTTCTGGTCCCATTAACGCACTTGCAACGTTTTTTTCGCCGGTCCCAGTTTCGGACTGCTTCCCCATAATGTTGTCTTTGAAAGACTCAATGAGAGCATCTATCGGGTTAATGTTTTTCCCTGTGTGAACTGCTGCGTCTACAAAAAAGTCAGCGGCCTGCGCCCCAACATCAAACGGAGCATCGACAATTTTGCCGAGGCGTTCGCTGAAACTCATGGCAACGGTTCATATTTAGCCGGAATAAAGTTTTCCATACGTCGCACAAACTCACGAAGTTTGGGGTCAGAATAAGCATTATCAGCGATGGTATACATCATGTGCATGGCCGGAGCTATGAGTCGTGCACGTTGAGGGGGAAGATCGGGAACCACGTCGTCCATTGGAGAAGGTGTAGCCCCAATGTCTTCCATGACACGTTCTGTTGGACGAAAAGGATCGCCACGACCTCCAACCGTTTCACGTCGTTGGGAACGAGTGGGAAGATTCGTTGGAGCAGTTTCGTCAGGTAACGGAGCAATCTGTTGTGCGGCTTCTTGCTGCCCAGCCCGACCATATTCTTGTCCGGTAGCTGTTTGAATAGCCTGTCCTTTTTGGCCCATTCCTGTTCGTGGCATTATAGCGCTCCAAGTAACTCATCAATATTAGGTTCGGGAGCAACTGCTGCTTCTGCGACCATCGACTCAGCCCCCATCCCAGGCATTGCAAGCCCAGGCTGCGCTTCAGCCGCAAGAGCGTCCACCATTTCGGCTTGCCGTTCTTGCGCTTCACGCTGCACTTTTTCAACTGCACCGGCTAGTTCCATCTGGTTGTTGATAACCAGATCCATGATGCGTGCCAAGTCGGAGGGAGGAATAGCTCCCTGTGAAGCCTGTTGCTGCACAGATGCAAGTAACGCTTGCTCTAGCTGTTCCCCAATTACAGTATCGTGTTCGAACTCTGGATCATCGACGAGTGGGTCGATAGCCATGAACGAACGCTTCGACATAGTGCCCATACCAACACGCTGACCGCCCCCAATGACAAGGTTATTAATATCAGCACCCGGATGCGAGTAAGAAACCACATTATCGGTCGAGTCAAAGTTGACATTAGGTGTGTAACCTACATGACCTTTCGCGTTTTTGGTATTAACATAAAAACTTTTGGTTCGGTTACCTGAATACTTTTTTGCTACATCAATGGCTAAACGGTTTTCTTCTTGTAGTGAACGGGCCATAATTCGTTGCGCTTCTTGCACTGTGAAGTCAACTACGGCAGACATTACGGCGTCGCCTCTACGCCCAGTACGAATATTGGAGGTGGATTCGCCACCAAATTCTTGGGGTATACCTGCAGTAAGTCGTTGGGCTCGTTCAAGTCGATCTATTGCCGGGTTTGTCATATAGCCCGGTTGCATTTGCATGTCTTTAAGGTCGCCGCCTCGTATCACACCAACTTCGCCGGTAAGACCGTCGGCAGGGTTGACGATTTGTGGGGTTTCTCCTGCTCGACCTACTAGCCACGTGTCAGGGAACACACCTTTTTGAACGGCGATAACTTCGAGGGCCATCAATCGGGCTTGCATCTGGTACATACCCAGGATGCCATCGAATTGGCCTTTCGCACCGTCAAGACTTATACGTTGAGCGCAAACTACAGGGGTCTGCCCCAACAGGTTCGGTGTTCGATCAAGTTCGATAATCAGGTTCTTATTCTCTGAATCGTTTGGTGCAGCCCACATACTGGTTTGTACTGGGGCACGCATCCCTATAAGAACTTGTTCTTCGTCGTCAACATATTCGATAAGATTTATTGGCTGATCTTCGTCTGCTCTACCATCTGCACCGAATCTGTATGCAGCGTCAGGATACATGTTTTGTAGCCAACCAATAGAACGGTCGTACGCAAAAATGATGTCACGTGGACGCATATCTTCCACACCCAGCATTCTTGCCGGATAGGTGGTAAGAGGATCACGTAGATACCATTCCGGTGCACCAGTTTTACGATTGAATCGTATTTGTGTGCACGTTGTGGAGTAACCGATAAGATGCCGTGCCCGTTTGGCAAGTTGTAGATCCATACGGCTGTTTTCCCACCAACCGAATAGTGCTTTACGGCGAATACCGGCGTTGTCCCGTGACCGTTTCTTTGAAGGATCAGTGGGGGGACAATAAATATCTGGTGCGGTTGACGCAATTCGCATTGCGGTTTGATCTAAACCTTGTGAAAGTAAATTAGCTACCGCAGATTTCTCGTCGGAATCAAGTTCGGGTAGTGGTACGATAACGTCACCGTTATAGTAATCTCGAACATCTCGCATACGGGCTTTCGCTCCGTCATTGACACGTGATCGTGTGGTATACAAGGAGACAATTTCTTCGACTGTCTTCACACTTACCTCACCGACATTTCTGATGCACTGGAAACCCATGTGGGTCGCCACTGACGATTGTTGATTATACTCGGAGTATAGAGCTTCTCTAAGTTATGCTCTAGGAACCATTCTGCCATAACACAGTCGTCTGTGCGTGAACCCGTACCTTCGGGATTCCATCGGGTTACTTCGTTTATCAATAAAAGCGAATGGGGTCTTGCTTCGGTGTTATGTTTGCCTGGCAAACGCACTCTGCCAACACGCCATAACGGCGCAAGCATCTGCACTCCGTACTTGGGATCACCTTTGTTACGTGAATGCGTATAGTGCGGAACAAGTTGGACATTTCTTAATGCTGCCCATCGTCTAAAATGATCGTATTGTAAAATAAACTTTTGTGCAGCATTCGCTTCGATAATCCAATGAGTGATTGGGTGCCCTATATCGTTACTTATTTGCCACCAATCTTCAGCTACTCCTGAGAATGACTGAGTTTCGTGGCTCCAGTCAAGAAACGCTGGGGCATCCATCTTCCGACGATACGATTCTAACAAATATCGGAACTCGGTTTCAGGGTTATAAGCCCAGCATTGGATTGCCCAATAATTTGCGGGTGACGGGTCAGCGGTAGCGACAATGAACAGGTCGTCAGAAATTCCGTTGGGTAGTTCCCACAGATCTCTGTCGTTGTCCCAACATCCGGGGTGGAATACGCCATCTTCGCCTTCGCCGCCACTCACCCACAACGGATCGACGAGAACATTGGCGGGGTTTACGTCTGATTGTTGGTAGAGAACTTCGAATCGGTCTGGGGTTTGGGCTTTGATGTGTCGGAGTCGTCGCCACGGGAGTCTACGAGGGTAAAGTAGGCACCCTTCGGGCCACGGTGCGGCGTCAGGTTTGTGATCGCCTTTACAAAGTTCGTCATGGTGCGCTTTATATTTGAGATGATGATATTTTCGCCATTCTTCTGGTGCGTCTTCTGGATCGAATTCGTCGAGTTCGAACTCGTCGGGGGGCGCAACCTTATCAAGTGCGTATCGGTAAATGTCGTCAGCGGACATTCGCTGTCCTTGTAATACAAGTAGTCCGCCAGGTTCGAGCCTGGTTTCCGCAACTTCATCCCACCATCTTCGCATATCCTCACGTGCTTCGGAGGAACGCATCCTCCGTGGGTCGTATACGTCGTCCCAGATCACTAAATCGAAACGGCCACCCAAGAAACCGGAGTCCATACCAAACGCAGACCATGTGGGTTCTTTCTGGGAGAGTGGTACGTCATCTTTTTGTAGAACGGTGAACGCTTCGGCACGCCAAATCTCTGAGGAGTCTGGTTTGAACATTCCGAAGTCATCTTGCAGCGTTGCTTCAGCATCAACAGCAAGTTTGAGTCGCACATCATTCAATTCGGCTCTGACTGGGTGCACTCGATCAAGTTCTGCACGCAACCTACGGGCATACCACTCTGATAGTCGTTGTGTGGACGATCCGATCATTCCACGGATGGCCCGATTACGGACAGTTGCCCAAGCTGGAAGAACTTTCGCAAAAAATGTTGACTTTCCGGTGCCCGGTGGGGCGTTTATTACAACGTATTCTTCAAATTCGGTTGTGAGGAGCCCCATTATTTGTTCGGTGGCTTCTATCTGCCAGGGTTGGAGCACAATCCCGAAATATCTTTTAGCAAAAATTGTGATGTCGTCGTATGCTGCTTGGGCTTCGGGAATAAGGTCTTCGTAAGCTGGAACTTCTGGTTGAATAGTTTTACCGAGAGCTTCTTGGGCGACAAGGAAGTTGCGTGGGGCTTTGCCGCCTTCCGCATCTCGACATGCATGATACGAAAGCCCACATTCCTTGGCCGAAGCGTACAAAGAACGGCCTTGGCGTCGAAACGCCAAATAGTCGGCCCATTTTTCTACTGTTGTCGCTTTGCCTGATGGCATTGTGGCCCCTTATTGGCACGATTCACATATGTCGGGATTCTCTAATCCGCATTCAATAGGTGTGTCATCCAAAAACGGGTCTAGTTCTGGGCGTTCACCTAATTCGTTTAACGACATCCACATGCCATCATCGAAAAGATCTTGGGGATCAGCTTGAAATTCCATTGCATCCTCTGAGTTGAAACAAAAACAGTCATCTGCACAGTCCGGGCATTGATCGCAGGCACAGTTGTAGTGGTAGAAGTGGCAAATGCACTCTTCCTCTTCGCAGCCGCAGTCCACTGGGCGTCCCATTACCAACCAAAAAATTCTCTAAGTATTTCGTCACCCCAGGTGCGACTTCGTAGGGCTTCTTCGAACGCATAGGACCGGTGGTGAAGGTCTTCTATTTCCCACCTGAACTCTTCACCGTTGTCACGGTCAAGTTCGTCATGCCATTCTTCTAGTTCCGCGATGCGGGACATGAGTTCCGCATTGTGGTCCATACTGGCAAGCTCGTCGATTTTTTCTTCTAGGTCACCGATTCTTATAAGGATTGTGGGGTCGGTTTCGAAGTTGAGGTCGCCCATGTCGGCTTCGACTCGGTTGACTGTTTGTTCTAGTTCGCTGATGCGGCCTGCTACTTGGGCGGCGTTCCAGACGATGACTCCGCTGGTGACTGCTACGGACATGATGAGTCCGAGTGTCAAACGGCTTATTTTGATTTGTTTGAAGTCGCTTTCGATGTCTTCAGCCATTAACAGTCCATGTCTCGTTTAAGACCTTCCCAAACAACCCACTGGGATTCAGTCCAAGTGATGTCAATAGTATTATAAAGTTGAGAACATTGCGGACCATACCCTGTGCCTTGCAGCAAAGGTTCAGTTACCGGGGTTTCAGTGGACCCTGAAGGCCACCACATCAACAAAGCACCAATAGCGGTAGCTAAAGCAACCCCCGCAGCAGTAATAGATTTAATAATTTTCTTTATTGCTTCAGACCAAGCGTCAGCTTTTTCGGCGACATCCTCGATTGTCATGTTCTTCAGCCATTGTTAGCCGTCGACCTCGCAGCAGCAGGATTTTGTCGGGCCATCAGGAAGGACTCCATTTCCCGTCATTAATACGAGACTGATTGCCGTCACCTTCCATCAACCGAAAAATTTCTTCCGAATCAACCTTCGCACGTTCCCGGTCAACAATCGTTTGTTTCTTCTCAGACATAAAAACTCCAAAAAAGGGTCAATCCCCAATGCTGACATGATACAGTACAAACACACCCGCCGCTAACAACGGTCCGATCGCCCGTCAGAGGGGCATCTGCTTCCGTGTCCAGACACGACGGCCCCACAAAACAGGGGGGCACGGAACGACCAACACAGAGCGGTTAGGTCAACGGCAAGCGAGGCCAAAAACACGCGGAGGACCAGGGCATAAACCACCCAAACACAAACCATTGAACCAAACTCCCCCCCACAACGATATTCACATGCACTNAGGGGGCGGGGCTCGGCACATNGGGGGTTACCCACCACACAACAGGGCTTGACCCACACACAGGGGGTAAGACTAAATGTATGGGGGGGGTACTGCTTGGTTTGTGGAAGCCCTGCTGTGTTCCTGGGGTGGAGTGTTCGGCATGTCTGTGTGGGGGGTAGATGGTGGGCTGCTAGGTCCGATCCAGTGTGCTCGAAGACGTTTCGGTGACATCATCGTGATCATCGGACCACGTTCGAATGCATGGCGCCCGTTCCGGTGACGGTGGTGAATCTTAATCTTACGTTTCTCTCGGTGGTTTGATGTGGTCGCATTGGGATTCGAAGATGCGTGGGATTGATTTGGCCCTGCATCCATTCAACCCAGCCTCCCCGACAGTTACGTGTAACTATCCCTCCTATATTTTTTCTGTCAGGAAGAACCTTGCCAGACCTCAGATCACCATACAAACCCGGAGCCTCTGAAACTTTCCAAGATTTCCTGCCCCCCCTCCAAGTATTCAGGGGGGCAAAGCAGAATTCTTGGAAACTTTCTTCTCCAATTTTGTAGGGCGACCTGAGGCCCGGCGAGAACCTCCCTGTCAGAAAAAACATAGGAGAGACAGTGACACACACCCACTATCAGGTCGGCTGGGCCGAATGGATGCAAGCGGGGCCAAATCAACCCCTCTTCAAATCCCAGAAATATGCGACCACACAAATCAAACCAGGCGCCCGAGAGAAACGCAAGATCAAGGTTCTCGGTCTTATGGAACGATACGGCGACATAATCGCATTCGAACACAATGTGGTCCGAGGATCAATCACGATGAAGAGCGTCACCCGATGAAACGTCTTGTACCGAGCACAACTAACTGGATAGGAGACACCTTTCATCCCACCTTCTTCCCCCTCGGGAGTGTTTATTATTGTGAGGTTTATTATGAAGAGATGAATTGTCTTGAAAGGTTTGTTGGTTGGAGGAATGCGTGTTGGGGTGTTTGTCCCATGACGTGTGGCTGTCGTTGGGAAGGTGCGCCTGAAGATGCTGGCGTATGTGGTGCGGAGTGATGGCTAGGAGAGATCGTGTAGTGCGAGAGCGCTATAACAAAAAGAACTGGATATTAAGTCCAGTAACAGTGCGAATTGGATTGGTTGGCGTAGCTGACTGCCGTCGCAAAATCAGAGAAATGGAGGCCAGAAATGGCTGAAACAAAGGCCGAGATACTCGGTAATGAGATAGTGAATTATATTCGACATAACACTAGAGGCATGGTTGCTGATGGTTGGCGTGATGCTGACAGTGCAGCTATGTATAAAGAAGAGTTACAACTTACTTACGATGATCCAACAAAGACCATCAGAAGTGAGTTCTATGTAGCTTCAGATAAGGTTCCAACTGTCAGGTATAAGGAAGCGTGTAAAGAGTTAGGGTTGGAGCCACGACAGGCTGAGACTGTAGAATATAAGATCGTACTCTTTCCGTTTGGTGGAGGAGTATGGGATATCACGGTATGGGTGAGAGATCATGCTGATGTAGATCACTGGTATCGAAAAGAAGATGCCAGTGGAGAAGAAGAAGTACAGTTCTTCACCAGCACAAGAAGCCGACATGCAGGAAGGCCACTCGCACAATGGGAGTTGATGGGAGCACGTCGGTTAGAAGAAGCTACTCCAGCTTACATAGCGGAACAAGAAATTAACATGAAGTTGATCTTGGATGCTTTGATGGCGAGAGTAAATCAGACAGCTACCATAAACATGGAACAGCTTGCAGTGGATAGGGCGAAGGGGCTCTACACGACAGCGTAAGCGTTGTCTAAGATTCTACATCCTCTTCGGAGGGTGTAGTTTCTTAGATGCCGCTATGCCACACAGTGATACGTGTCTAACTATGGCTGACTGTGTGGGTAGTGGCCGAGCCCCGCCCTCCCCGTAATCCATGATCCGCAAACGGGTGATCCAAGTTTGTTTACCGTTATGAAATCAAAGGAGTGATTGTTATGGAACGTATTTATATTGATATGTCTACCGCTAGGGGTATCCAACATAGGTTAGAGCAGCGGGTTGTTGAGATTAAAGCTGAGCCTCAGCAGGGGCATAGTAATGATCGGCTTATAGAAGAATTTGTTGCGCTTATCCATGAGATTGATATGGGTATTGACAATATGATTGAGGATATGCACCGTCAGGATCAGGAGCGTGCGTTAGAGCAGCAGATTCATTTGGATGAGGCTGGTGTTACTCGTACCTTCAAGGAGAACTTTTGATGAGGGTGAAGTGTGAGGGTGAGTCTTCGGCTAATCAGTACAGTAATGGTTGTCGGTGTGCTGATTGTCGTGAGGCGTGGCGTGTTCATGGGTTGGAGGGTGCTGTGAAGAAGCGGAAGGGTGTGCGTCGTGACTCGCCGATTCCTGAGCATGATGCGTTTACTCGTGAGCAAATTATGGAAGCTCGTAAATAGAACGTGACTCTTCGGATGCTTAATCCCGCATAGGTACAGGCTCAAAGGAGTTTTTGTATCTATAACGGGTATAATATACTGAAGGGTTACAAGAAAGGGAGAGGGGATGCGCTCGTACGGGTAACCAGAGCAGAGTNAAATCTTCGTGATACTTAACAGCGTCCTCTCTCCTGAAGATCTCAATAGAAAAGGGAAAGTATGAAACAAATAAAGGTTAATACGACCGTAGAGAATGAAGCATGTAGAGAAGATCGTGTGTTTACATTCAAGAAGGGTCGTCCGTTATCAGCAGTTATCTATATGCACCCAGATAAGACAAGTTCTGTTTGGGCTACCCATTATGCGACAGATAACACATGGACTATTTCGATAGGCAATGTGATGATCTATGAGATTGGTCAAGCAGATATGACAACTTTGCTTAAAGNTNTTNAAGAAGAAATGGAGGTNNNNTAATGTCACATCANATGACANCGCTTGATGCTGAGAATGCNTTGTATCGTGAGGCTGCTTGGCACAGGNTGGGGACTGTTGGACCTATTGATTGGGAGGAAGCTCGTGATGCTTTCGACTGGTGCGAGGTTGAACAAACCCCAATATATATAAGACATGATGGGGTACATAGGCAACTCGAAGACCGTCAGGTCATAAAGATGCTTAGTTATCCATACGCTTATGCTGAGATAAGTAGCAGATACCAGATAGTTCAACATCGCTTTATGATTGATGACCTAACTGGGATGCTGCTCGACACTGACCTTGTAGAAACCATCGAATCAGTTGGTACCTACAACAATGGTGCTGTTGGGTATGTGTCCTTGAAGTTTAAGGAAGGTATCGACATCCCCGGCTGGTCACATGTCCACTCGATGTTTAACATTGGTAATGGGCATGACAAGATGGTGCCGTTGATTGCTACTCAGTCAGGTCATGCTGTTGTGTGTGCCAATACTTTTAAGCTGAACATTCTGGATAAGGATGCGATCTTTAAGTTCAAAAAGATTGGTGACCCACAAGGCATGATGGAAGAAGCTGTTCGTGCTTTGTGTGATGGGTATGAACGTAATGTTCAGTACNCAAAACAGATTGAGCGGATGGCTAATNAAGAGTTTGTTAATCAGGAATGGGATGAGTTGGTTGTGCAACTGATTGGTCCTAAGCCAGAAGACACAGCGTTTAATCCTTGGGATCATCCACTTTGGATTGCTGGTAAACGTTCACAGGGTTATCAGAACAAGCTAACTCGTTGGCAGAATACAAGACGAGATCTGAATCACCGGTTTCG
>PARV01000049.1 GCA_002712055.1 Gammaproteobacteria bacterium
TGCATAGCTCCTACTAAGTTTATTTTAATATATGCCCGGCTATGCCCTGACCTGTATCATAAACGCGTACATTGACTCCGAATACTATACCAGCCAAGCTTTAAGTATCCACTTGCTTATTAGTTTGTGGTAAAAACCCAAACCGTTTTACATATGAGACATTAATCGGGAAATTTACATGGTTGTGTTAGAGGCCGGCTCGGATGAATGGTTGGCACACGTAAAAGAAGACATCATCGATCCCGAGCGTCTTATCATTGATCCCCACCACCATCTGTGGAAAAAACGATTCGGCAGGAACTATCTTTTACCTGAATTATGGAGCGATACCGGTTCCGGCCATAATATCGTTAAGACTCTATTCGTTGAATGTATGGCCTTTTATTACAGGGAAGGACTTGACTACCTTCGCCCGGTCGGAGAAACCGAGTACATTATCGACTGTTGCAAGCAGAGCGCATTAGACCCTAATAATGCCACCGTCGCCGGCATCATAGCCCATGCCGATCTCAGGCTTGCCGGAGAATCAGAGGAAAAATTACGGGAAGTTATACACCTACACACAGTCAAAAGCGAAGGGCTACTGCGTGGAATTCGTCATTCAGGAGCAAGAGACTTGTATCCTCAAGATTTATTTATCCCTGGAAATGCTCCGCTCAATCTATACGGAGAAGAGTCTTTCCGTAAGGGCCTAAGCTTTCTTGCAGGTCATGGTTTAACCTATGACACCTGGCACTACCATCACCAGAATCTAGACTTTCTTAACCTAGCTCGGAATGTTCCCGAAACGACTATGGTGCTTGATCACTTCGGCACGCCATTAGGCGTAGGCACCTATCGAAACCGTAAAGATGAAATATTCCATAAATGGAAACAAGAGATTTCAGATATTGCTAGGTGCGAAAATGTGTATGCCAAGCTTGGTGGCTTGGCCATGCCCGATAATGGTTTCGATTGGCATAAAGCAAAACAACCACCTAGTTCAGACCAATTCCTGAAAGCGCAGGAAAAGTATTACATGCACACTATTGAATGTTTTGGCCCGGAACGCTGTATGTTCGAAAGCAATTTCCCTGTGGATCGGCTCTCCATAAGCTATCATGTACTATGGAATGCCTTTAAAAAGATGACGGCGGATTTTAGTGAGAATGAAAAGCACGCTTTGTTTTATGGAACTGCCGAAAAAGTATATTCCCTACAACCCTGATAACTTAGCGATTCTTAACACGCTTTATGACGGCACTGCCGGTTAGAACGACGTTTCCTGAAACCCGGAGAGTGCAACGACAAAACACCGTAGATTTACCCCGCCTGACAATTTCGCATTCGCCCTCAACGATATCATTTTTATAGGCTGGTGCAACAAATTCATTGTTGCAAGTCATGGTAACCACACTTTCACTCTGACCCATATTAGCGCCCATGCATAGGGTATAATCGGCAAAAGCCATCAGCACACCCCCATGCACAGAATCATGTGCATTCAGGTTATGTTCTTGTATTCGAAACGCGGTACGAGGCGTACTTCCATCTATTAAAAAAAAGAAAGGTCCTATATAGTCTTCTGTCTTGTCACCTACCCAATGCTTGTAGTCAGAAGATATTCCATAATTTTCAGGCTTGAATTTCATACAGTTTAGATGCTCCTACGATTCATCTTCTTCGTCACCGGGCTTAACTAAGTCCACCACAGAACCAGCTAACTTGAAGGGCACCTTTACTACTTCGATCGCAGTATCTACTCCCGCCCCTATTAGCGCGCCCGCACAAGATTGGAGGGCCAAGCAGAGGATAACTCCTCCAAGAAAACGCGCGACCTTGGTATTTAACTTTCTGTTCATAATCTGGCCGCCAGTTTCCAATATCGACCATGTTATCGATATTTAATGCCAACATCTTTAATCAATCAAATTCTCCTAAAGCACTACATTCAGCGATGAGCCTCTTTAGCTTCATTGGATAAGGTAGAGAATGATATGATTGATGTTTACAACCATCTAATCCAGACCCGGGATGCAATCCGTTCAATTCTGAAGTGATTTGTCATTAGAAACCAAGCCATGAAATATCCAGTGTTGCACAATCGTAAGACCCTCTTATATCTTCTCGCCATCGGCAACACGATTGCATTTGTTACCTGGCAAGTAATGCTCAACAACTTCGTCGTTGAGCGAGCAGCTTTTACAGGTGAAGAAATAGGCCTATTACAGAGCCTGCGAGAAGTGCCCGGGTTTCTAGCTTTTACAGCCATCCTAGTCATGGTTTTCGTTCGCCAACAACGTTTAGCCATACTTTCCCTAGTTACTTTGGGAATAGGAACTGCCATTACAGCCTTCTACCCCAGCGCGCTCTGGCTTTACTTCACCACAGTGATAATGTCCTTCGGCTTCCATTACTTAGAGACTTTACACAACTCGCTGAGCCTGCAGTGGTTGACTAAAGAGGAGGCACCGAAGGTGTTGGGCCAGTTACTCAGCACTCGGGCATTTTGCAACCTCGCAGTACTCGGCTGCATTTATATCTACCTCTTTTTCTTTGCGGTGAATTACTTCTTGATCTATATGTTGGCAGGTAGCATTGCCATCGTCGTCGGGATCTTTTGCCTTACTTCAATCCCTCATTTCGAAGAAAAGGTAGTTCAGAAAAAAGCACTCTTTTTACGAAAACAATATTGGCTCTACTATCTGTTGACCTTTCTCTCTGGTGCCCGCCGCCAAATTTTCGTTGTGTTTGCTGGATTTCTGCTCGTGGAAAAGTTCGGTTTTCCCGTGGAAAACGTCGTGTTACTCACCCTAGTTAATGCAGCTCTTACCTTTTGGCTAGCACCGAAGATCGGCAGTCTCATTGGCTACATCGGCGAACGCAGAGCGCTCACCTTGGAATATGTCGGACTCATAATCGTGTTTATAAGCTATGCCTTCGTGGATACGATTGCTGTGGCCATTGCTCTTTATCTGCTGGACCATTTGTTCTTTGCCATGGCCATCGCCATCAATACCTATTTTCAGAAGATTGCAGACCCCACAGACATAGCAGCCACTTCTTCTATTAGCTTTACGATTAATCACATTGCCGCCGTCGTATTGCCCGCTCTCCTTGGAGTATTGTGGGTAATCAATCATAGTGCAGTATTTCTGGTGGGAGCGGCAATTGCATGCGGCTCGTTAGCGCTAGCGCAACTCGTCCCCGACCAACCCCATGTAGGTCTCGAAACCCGTCTCAGTACCCGGAAAGCTGCGGGTATTTCGGATTAAAGCCAATCGTTATTAACTCATCAAATACTTGATATTGGGGTTAAGTCTTATATAATTCGAAAATTTTTGGCGGCACTGAAACCATAACTCTCAGGTCTTATGAAGTATATGAAGTTCACATTTAGCCCTTTCGCTTACTTACTTACAACTTCGGTATTTCTACTTAATTCCACCGGTTCTGCGCAACAAGGCGAGCTTGAAATAGAAGAAATCCACGTCTGGGGCCGCTCCCTGCAACTCCTAGGTACTGCCGATTCTGCTTCGCAAGGAGTAGTCGGCTACGACGATTTCTCTACCCGGCCTTTAGCTCGGGTTGCGGAGCTGGTGGAAGTAATTCCTGGCATGATTGCTACCCAGCACAGCGGTCCNGGCAAGGCGAACCAGTACTTTCTACGCGGGTTCAATCTGGACCATGGGTCCGACTTTTCTACTTATTTTGACGGCATGCCGGTGAACTGGCGGACCCATGCCCACGCCCAAGGCTACATGGATCTGAATTTCATCATTCCAGAACTAATCCAACGCTTGGATTTTCAGAAAGGCCCCTACTTCGCCAACACCGGAGACTTCTCTTTAGCCGGTTCCAATCGGATGGTGACCTACGACACCTTGGAAGAGGGGTTCTCAGAACTGACTCTAGGCTCTAGAAATGAAACCCGATTACTCACAGCAAACTCTTTCGAAGTCGGTGACGGCGATTTTCTGTATGCCATTGAACATCAACAAACCAACGGATTTTTCGACTTAGAACAGGATGTTCGTAAATACAATGCCTTACTTAAGTACACCGGTGATATTTTTAACATTCCAAGCCGGATTACCTTCAGTGCTTATGACTCTATATGGACCTCAACTAATCAGATTCCAGAAAGAGCGGTAAAAAATGGGCTAATTGACCGTTTTGGTTTCATTGATCCCGACTTGGGGGGTGACTCTTACCGTTATTCCTTAACCGGCAATTTCGAGTTAAACAATTGGGAATTAAACCTGTACGCCAGTTCTTATTATATGAGTCTGATTAACAATCCAACCTATGTCCTCAACGATTCAATTAACGGTGATGAGTTCGAGCAAGAGGATGAGCGAATCCTACTCGGTGGATCCCTAGTTAATGAGGTTGAGACTGAAATATTCGGCCTCCCAGTTACACGCACTATAGGTGCTGATTTGCGATACGATGATGTAAGCGAACTAAATTTGTTTTATACAGTAAATCGAAACCGCATTGGGAGTCTGCGCGAAGACGAAGCGCAACAGCGTAGTCTTGGGAGCTTTGCCAATCTGCAGTTCTCCCTAACGGATCGACTCAGGGCTAGTGTCGGTCTCAGATTAGACTTCTACGATTTTGAAGTGGATGCTTTACGAGCCCAGAATTCAGGCTCAAAAAATGAAAGTTTATGGCAACCAAAGGTAAACATAGCCTATGGGGTTAATGAAAACCTGGAACTATACGCGAATTATGGAGAAGGATTTCACTCCAATGATGCGCGTGCAGCAGTTAATACTATTGATCCTGCCACGGGTAACCCGTCCGATACCCTCGATATACTAGTGCAAGGTGAAGGCTCCGAGCTTGGATTTCGCTATGACACACTCGAAGGATTTAACTTTTCGCTTGCCTGGTTTGAATTGGATCTTGATTCCGAGCTTGTATTTGTCGGTGACGCTGGCACAACCGAACCTAGTGACCCAAGCAGACGCAATGGTATTGAATTGAATTCATTCTGGAAATTTACTGAAGCGCTGGTATTTGATTTCGCTGCAACCAAGAGTGACGGACATTTCCGGGGGTTGCCATCTGGTGAAAATTCGATTCCTGATGCCCATGACTTGGTGGTGGCTGCCGGTTTGACTTACCACAATCCGAACGGCTGGACGTCCAGCCTGCGTGTGCGCCATTTCGACGATGCCGCTCTTACAGAAGACGAATCTGTCAAGAAAGGCGATTCTACCCTAGTCCACTTCGGTGTGTCCTATGCTCAAGAGTCTTGGGAGCTGGGTTTAGATATAATTAATTTATTAGACCAAGAAGACGACGATATTGCCTACTGGTTCGAATCGCGAATGATCGGTGAAACGGCTTCCTTTGAAGATATACATTTCCACCCTTCTAATCCAAGAGCAGTCAGAGCCCTTCTAAAGTACAAGTTCTAAAGTAAATCCTGCCCCTCCTTTTTTACAAAAATGAGTCCGAGAAGACTGGTTCTGTAACATTGCTAAAAGGTTTAAAATCAATCCCCTTTGCGCCAAACATGCTAATGTACTGAATCGAACCAGTATTTATGCGAACTAACACCCCTATAGTTAAACATCTTATCCTGATTGGTGGCGGCCACAGCCACCTTGCTGTCCTAAAACATCTGGGCATGAAACCGGTTCAGGGGCTTGCGGTTACACTCATCAGCCGTGATATCCATACACCCTATTCAGGCTCACTTCCAGGCTTGATAGCCGGAACATATGAGCATGACGACATTCATATCGATCTACGGCCGCTAGCGCAGTTCGCGGGAGCCCGCATAATCCAAGAAGAAATAACCAAGATCGATCTAATCAATAAGCGCATTACAACGCAATCTCGCCCGGCACTGGATTTCGATATCTTGTCATTGAATATCGGATCAGAACCTGATGCCCAGCTAATTCCAGGCGCGTTGCTCTATGCGACTGGCATCAAGCCAATAAGCGAATTTATACCTCAGTGGCACAAAATCTTTGACACCATCGTATCTTCGCTAAGTAATCAGGACACTGAATATACCCTGGCTATTGTAGGCGGCGGTCCAGCCAGCGTCGAACTGGCATTTTCCGCACAAGTCAGCATCTATCGTCAGCTGGGTATAAGCCTAACGGAACAATCAAAACTGAAAATTCAGATCATTAGCGCAGATGATGACGTCTTGAAATCTCATAACCAAGCTGTACGAAATTTCACCCGATCTGAACTGAAACGACGAGGCATAGAAATCCGACTGCGTAGCCTCGTAACTGAATTTAAAGAGAATACCGTCATTTGTGAAAATGGGGACAGCTATTACGCGGACGCGATTGTGTTTGCAACCGGAGCCAAAATCCCTAGCTGGCCCGCAGAAAGCGGGTTAAACATCGCTTCCGACGGATTTATAGAGGTGAACAATCATTTGCAATCTACCTCTCATGAATTCGTGTTTGCTGCTGGCGATGCAGCAACTATAAGAGATGCAAGCCGACCGAAATCCGGAGTTTATGCTGTGAGGCAAGGTAAACCTCTGGCAGAAAATCTAGTGCGCTTTGCTACCGGGCGCTATTTGAAAAGCTATCGGCCTCAGCGACATGCTCTTGCATTGATGAGCATGGGCGATAAAAAAGCTATTGCTTCACGTAATAAGTTGTTCTTCAAGGGTGGCTGGGTCTGGCATTTGAAAAACCGTATTGACACCAACTTCCTTAAGAAATACTCAGAACTGCCAGTCATGTCGGCGCCCCTGGATTTAGCGAAGGGTCTTGTAGATAAAAAGCTCGAACAGCAGCTCAAAATCCATGCCATGCGCTGCGCAGGTTGTGGAGCCAAGGTAGCAGGAAACGTTCTTGAAGAAGTCCTTCAACAGTTACCCAATATAAAAAAAGCTGATGTACTGTCAGGCCGCTCGGAGATCGAAGACGCGTCCATGATAAAAATGAGCGATGGCCGCGTGCTGCTGCAGAGCGTTGATCAACTCAAGGCTTTTATCAGTGATCCCTGGTTATTTGGCAAGATTGCTACAAACCATTGCCTAAGTGATATCTATGCCATGGGCGCAACTCCTCATTCAGCGCTCGCTGTTGTTGGTATACCTTTTGCCTCAAAAAAATATGTTAGATCTCAGCTCAAAGAACTCATGTTAGCTTGCAGTGAGACACTACACGAAAATAACTGTGCTCTAATAGGTGGCCATTCAGCAGAGTCAGATGAATTACATTTTGGTTTATGTGTTAACGGATTCATCGAAGAAGAAAAAATACTGGGCAAAAGTGGTTTGCAAGAGGGTGACACGCTAATCCTAACCAAACCGTTAGGCACTGGCACGCTCCTAGCTGCGGACATGCGTTATCGTGCCTCACACCGAAATATTACTGCGGCATTACATCATATGGCTCTGTCCAATAAGCAAGCTGCAGACAGCTTAGTCGAGCATGGCACCAGGGCCTGCACTGATATTACCGGCTTCGGCTTGGCGGGACATCTTATCGAGATGCTCTCGGCGGACAATGTTGTAGTAGAACTCACACTCGATAACATTCCCGCACTGGATGGCGCTCTGGAATCACTGCAGGCAGGCGTCTTAAGTTCATTGCATCAGGACAACAAACTGATTAGTGAAATGATCTCTGCCCAAACAATTTCGGCGACCAATCCGCACTACGAACTTTTGTTCGACCCTCAAACGGCTGGCGGGTTATTAGCCAGTGTTCCCAAGGCTAATGCAAAAAAATGTCTCCTCCATTTAAGGAAGAATGGTTATACGCAGGCGACCGCAATAGGACAAGTTACCCGGACCGGCGGTGAAAACCCCTCCATAATCCTTAAATAACTTGTAAACATGTGAACAAAGGTTTTTAAAATCAACCAGAAGGTTATCACTAACTGGAAGTCGACCACTCGCTAAGATATAGTTCTTTGCCATATCTGGGCAGTCTTCATGAAAATCACCAAGAAATTTGAAATAAGCTCGAAAATATTTGCCTACATTATTTGCATCGTGCAGTTTTTGGCACTAAGCATAGAGGTTAATGCGCAAGATAGCGCAACCAGCAATGTGCTGGATCGCTACGGTGGACTTGATATCGAGCGAGTCGGCCCTACCATCGACCGGGACCTAGCGCAGAAGATGTTTAGGCGAGGTAATACTTATAACAACTTGCAACGCTACGAAGAGGCTATCGAAGAGTACCGCAAGGCTATTAGCGCTGATCCCAGTTTCACCGATGCCATCCGGACGTTGGCCAATATCTATTACTTTCTAAAACGCTATGAAGAAGCAAAGCCCTTACTTGCTCGATTTATCGAATTGCAGGTCAACCCCTCAGCAAGCCTTATTGCCGCTGTTTCCACGTTAGGAGAGTTAGAACGACAATCTGGAAATTTCGATATATCTATAGGGTACGACCTGTATTCTATCGAGCTTGATCCACAAAACGATTCGCAAATCCATGTCATGGCAAATACCTATAACAATGCCGGGGATGCTGAAAAAGCTATACAAATTTATCTTGCCGGTATTGAAGTCATGCCAAGCAACGCTTTTTTCGATCGCAGTGTTGGTAGAATATTAGAACAGGAAGGTCAGCTTGAGAGGGCGCTTGTCTCGTACGAATCTGCCGCCGCTAAAGAACCGGAATCGGATTTCTACAAGACACTAGTAGATAATATACAACTCCGCCTTCAGAGGTAGACAACATTCAAAGATAATCCTGTAACCGTTCTTCTCGGTCAGACCTGTCTAGATTGGCAACACTGCGCACTTTCTCGAAAAAAAGGTCCAGGTTGTTATCAGATTGAATCAACAAATCATTAAAGTACGGCACTAACTCATTATAGGAACTGACGGTTGCGAGTTGCGCATTATTAAGCGACTGAGAAAACCAGTTATCGTATCCGTCATATCCATTCCAGTCTCGCTTCAGGTCACGATAGCTCTGTCTTAAGTCTTCCTGCAACTGAGCTTTTCCCTCACGCTTTTCTTCATCAAGCAAGTCAGATTTATAAAGGCTACCGAATCTATCACGGTAATCAGTAACTAACTCAACAAATTGCTGTTGACGCAGAATGTTTGCCTCCGCAGCAATAATTTTCTCACCGTCGTTTCCCCGCCTGAGCCATCGTCGAATGCCTTCTCGCTCAACACTGGTAGCAAAACTTTCATTAAAGCTGGTATCGCCTGGTAGATAAACTATCTGGTGCGCTAGCTCATGAAAAATTAGTCCGGCCAATTGATAATCTGCTCGCTCAATCACCGTGCTTAGTAATGAATCTTCAAACCAACCAAGTGTCGAGTAAGCATCTATTCCCCCGATGTATACATCGAACCCATCTGCCTCCAAGTCCCGCGCGTAACGCGCAGCGCCGGCCTCCGTAAAATAACCACGGTAAGAAACACATCCAGCTATTGGATAGCACCAGTTCACAGGATTTGCCGAAAATTCCGCTGCCGCAAAGACATTCCAAATGGCGTGCTCTCTCCCCACGTCGACATAAGTGGAATAATTATCTTCGACAGGCAGCCCTAGTTCTTCAACTGCGTATTGGCGAATGAGTAATACTTGGTTGAACTTATCCCTTAACTCGGCAGGTATATCGGGTCTCGCCAGAAGTCTTTGAATGTTCTCCCGATCAAACACAAGGGAGAGATGGCCACGAGCAGCCTGGGAGTAGTAACGGACAGTTTCACAAGAAATCATTAGTACTGAAAGCAGAACAAGTATGCTCAGTTTAATCTGGTTTGCGAATTTGAAGCTAAAAGACAGATTATTCACCGGCATCGCTAGAGACACCCTGTATCGTAACTACTAGCCTGCGGGAACCCCCATGTTCGCGATGTTCGCCGAGGTATAATCCCTGCCAGTTGCCCAACAGCAAGCGACCTTTCCTTATTGGTATATTCAATTCACACCCTAGTAGGCTAGACTTGATATGGGCTGGCATGTCATCAGCCCCCTCGTATGTGTGCTTATAGTAAGGTGCGTTTTCCGGCACCAGCTCGTTGAAATGCGATTCCATATCGCCCCTCACTAAACTATCCGCGTTTTCATTGATACTAATTGATGCAGATGTGTGCTGAAGCAGTAGATGTGCCAGTCCAATTTCCACAGAGCTGATCTCGGGTAATTGCCCCATTATTTCGTCGGTGATCAGGTGAAATCCTCGAGCACGTGGAGTGAGTTTAATCCGCTTTTGCAGCCACATGATTAATAACGCTTACCGCTGGATCAATTCAATCTCAAAAAGATTTGCCCAATGCTTTCCCGTGACGAAAAGACGTCGCTGTTCTACATCCCAAGCTATGCCATTTAGGACAGCTTCATTACTGCCCAGTTGAGTCTGGTCAGATAGCCCTGTCAGATCAATGACAGATTTAACGATACCGGAAGCGGGATCAATGCGCACTATGAAATTGGTTTGCCATACATTGGCCCATATTTCACCATCTATGTATTCTAGCTCGTTGAGATTGGGTAACGGATTGCCATTAAATGTAACATTGATTTTTCGGCTAGGTGCAAACGTTTCTGGTTCGAGAAATTGAAGTGACGAAGTGCCGTTGCTAAGAACCAGTTCATTACCGTCGTAAGTCAGGCCCCATCCCTCAGTGGGGTTATAATGGGAACCAGCCAGCTCAAATGTGTCCTTGTCATATACGAATACCATGTGAGACTGCCACGTAAGCTGATACAGCTTGTCGTCCACTATTTCGATTCCTTCACCAAAGTATCGTCGATTAAGGCGCGTCGTCATCAACACTTCACCATCTTCAAGATTTATCTTGCTCAGTGTGGATAATCCATTTTTACCAGTCCCTTCAAATAAAAACCCCTCGTGGTAAATAAGACCCTGGGTAAACGAGTTAATGTTATGCGGATAGGTATTCACCAGACTGTATGTAAATTCCCGTACCATCTCCTGGCCAAAACCAAGACCAGAAAGTAGCAACAAACAACTACCGATTACAGTACGCATAATAAAACTATCCTTGAACCTAAAATGCCTTAATGTCTAAAAATCTACTTACTTAAACAGGGCTAGTATAAAATGGCCAACGATTTCAAAATAGCTCAACCGCCTGCCCTCAAAATAGAAAGGAAGTAACGCATGACTGCCGATTGCTTATTTTGCAAAATTATCTCAGGGGATATTCCCTCAAACAAGATCTATGAAGATAAAGATGTCTATGCGTTTCACGACATCAACCCCGCTGCACCATCGCATGTCCTGATAATACCCAAGAAACACTTACATGACATTACCGAAGCCAAAGACCAGGATGCTGAGTTGATCGGCAAGCTAGTGCTCCGAGCTAACACAATCGCCGAAGAGATAGGCCTTACAGAAAACGGTTTTCGATACGTGATCAACACCGGTTCAGACGGTGGCCAGACAGTCTTCCACCTCCACCTACATTTACTCGGCGGCAGACCCATGTCGTGGCCGCCTGGTTAAGGCCGCTTTAGCAATTGCTTTAGGGAATCCCGGTTCGCTTCGAATACACCTAGCTCCGTGATAAGTCCAGTTACCAGTCGCGCCGGAGTAATATCGAATCCATAGTTACTGATAGCGACATCGCGTGGCGCGATTCTGACCTGTCTAAAAAGACCGGCTTCGTCAATACCCGTGATATGGCTGACTTCTTCCGCAGCACGCTGTTCTATGGGAATAACATCGCTATCTACTGAAAAGTCAAAACTGGAAACAGGCAAGGCTGCATAGAAGGGAACGTTATTATCCGAAGCTGCTAGTGCCTTGAGGTATGTTCCAATTTTATTACAAACGTCCCCGTCGAGTGTGGTCCGATCACTCCCCACCAGTACCACGTCGATATCCCCCTGCTGCATTAAGTGCCCCCCCGCGTTGTCAACAATCAAGGTGTGAGGAATATCGTGTTGTCCAAGTTCCCAACAGGTTAATGCGGCACCTTGGTTACGCGGTCTGGTCTCATCTACCCACACATGAACGGGAATCCCAGCTGACACCGCTTGGTAGACCACTGATAGAGCAGTGCCGCTATCAACGGTAGCCAGGGCTCCTGCATTACAATGAGTAAGGACGTTTACTATTGACTGCGAAGAGTCTTTAGCCCGCCAGAGAGACTTCAGTATTGGTGCCCCATAGTCCCCAATCGATTGGCATATAGCGATGTCTTCTTTCTCGATCAACTGGGCCGTTTCCAGAGCTTTCGCAGCTCTCTGATTTAGAGTGGTTGACAAAAGCACTTGCTCTACCCTTTGCAAAGCCCACCGAAGGTTAACCGCCGTTGTGCGGGTAGCAGATAAGTCTTTAATGGCTTCATCTAGAGAAGCAGGATCTTTTCTTAAAGCTAGATATAAACCATAAGCGGCGGTCACGCCAATGAGTGGAGCGCCTCTGACCTGCATCTTCGTAATAGCGTGACAAGCATCATGAAGGTTTTGTAGAGCAACAATTTTGAATTCATGAGGTAGCCGTGTTTGGTCGATGATATTAACCGAATCTGTTTCCATGTCGTACCAGATACTCTGGATATGTTGGTCATCAATTTGCACGCTTTTTATATTCCCGCCTTGCTTTTAAATCACCCGTTCATTACCTGCGTCCACAGGAATCTGTGCTCCCGTAGTATTGCCAAATGAATTCGCTGCTAGCAGGGTAATCACTGTAGCCACGTCACTCGATGTTACTTCTTTTTTCAAAATATTCGCGGTCTTGTACTCTTCAATGCTCAAACCATAATGTGCCGCCCGTTTAGCCAGCACCTCATCAGTCCATATCCCTGTATCGTACACAGCATTGGGATGAACGGTGTTAACTCGAATGCCATTCTCCCCTAGTTCGAGCGCGGCCACCCTTGCCAATTGCGTAAGGCCGGCCTTGGCCGCTGAATAAGCTGCTGCTCCTGGCCCGGGCGCTGGTACGTTCTTAGAAGCCACTATAACCACTGATGGATCGAACCCGTTTTTAAGATACGGCACGCAGGCGCGCAAGACTTTCATATGAGAATTAAGGTTCAACTCTACAGATTGTTCCCAATTCTTATCTTGTATGGAGTCGATAAATTGGCTCTCGGTAAACGCTCCCGCGTTACTGACCAATATATCAATACCTCCAAACCCACTTATTCCTTGTAGTAATACCCTCTCGATGGCGATGCTATCGGTGATATCGCATCTAATGGGTAAGACTGAATTACTGCACATTTCTTCTTCAAAATTTTCGTCTATATCCAGAGCAATAACTGCCGCACCCTTTGCAACAAATTCCCTGACGCAAGCTCTACCAATACCGGATGCTGCTCCTGTGATCAACGCAATTTTCCCATCAAATTCCGCTTTCGCTGTAGTCGATTTAAGTTTTGCCTGCTCAAGTTCCCAGTATTCCACTTCGAATAGGTCTTTCCGCGGCAAGGTCTGCCAGCCACCCAATGTCTCCCCTAGCTGTATCGCTCTTACGGTATGCTGGGTGATATCCCTTACAATATGCAAGCGCTTAGCATTACCTGCCAGATAAACCAAGCCGCGATTCACCCAGACAGCATAACGAGGCGCACTATCTAAAGAGGTATGGTCAGAGCCGGCATATTTCTTGTAATAATCAAGATAAGCCTGCTTGAATTCCCTGAGCCCAGCCAGCGGAAAGTCGGTAAGAACGGCACCGAAAGGCTTGGTATGGATCGTATGGTCTGGTGTTAGAGGTCCGCGAGTGACAAGTTCTCCGCAGTGCGGAAGGCTAGCAAATGCTGCCGCCCTCCCTGAACCATCGAAGCTAACGAGCAGAGGTCCACCAAAGAGATTGCCCGCTGCCTGCCGGAGAGAGCTGATCTGCTGCGCATCCTCTTTGTTCACACGATATTCACTGGAAGTAATGGCTGACTCAGCTGTGTTATCACGGAGATAATCTTCCGCCTTGGTAACGAGCTCGATCATATTCCCATAACTGACCAGGCCATCATCATTAAAGGTAAAAATACCATGATGCATTAACACAATGGCCTTTATAGTCGACCAATCCAGTCTTCGGGTCGCCTCAGCCACCTGTTTAGCAAGAACAAAGCCAGGCATGATATAAGGCAATATCAGGACTTCGTCACCATAAATTTTTTTAAGCAGCCTTTCTCCGTCGGGCGTATTACTGATTGTTACTACCGCATCGGCGTGGCTATGCTCAACGTATTTATATGGTATCAAAGCATGGAGAATTGCTTCGACAGAGGGCGTTGGAGCCTCTGGATCAAATAGAGCTAGTCTCAATTGGCGCATCATTTCACTGTCACCAAGCGTTTCTAGCTCTCCAAGTTTCCTAAGATATTCCAGTTTCACAGCCGGAAATCCAACGGCCTTTATCGTACGTAAATCCCAGCCTGACCCTTTTACGAAGAGCACTGTTTCCTCGGCACCAAAAACATTTTTCATAGTGCCTTTTACCGAAGTATTGCCACCTCCATGGAGGACCAGATCTGATTCTTCTCCCAAGAGATTGGAGGTGTATACGCGTAAGGCGAGCTCTGATTGTGCGGCTAATTCCTGTGCCGTGTGATGATCACATTTATTTCGCATGTGCCTGCATCTCTCTCAGCGTGTCAGTATCGGTTCCTGCTCTTAAAATACATTAATTCACGAGGCAGAAATAAAAAACGCACCATCTCTCGATGATGCGTTTTTGTGTGTAATTCAGCAGTTTCGACTAGTTAGGTTCAACAATTGAAATATTTACCATGCCAGCTTGGCGTGCTGCATCCATGATCATTACCATAGTAGACACATCCGAATCATAATTCGGCTGGATAATGACTGAGGCTGCTGGATTTTCAGCTTTAAGTTGGTCTATGTTCGCTCGGACCTGAGTCGGAATTACAGGACGGGGATTACCGTTCAAGATAATTTCATTATTCGGGCCAATCTCAAAAAGAATATTTTTCAGATCGTCATCTTCAGGTGGTTGCTCGTTTTCATTATTATCGCTACTGGCTGCATTTATCGCGGTCTCTGAAAGGAATGTAGCCGTAACAACGAAGAAAATTAACAAGATGAACACCACGTCAAGCATCGGAGTTAAGTCGATTTTAGCGTCATCTACTGATTTGCGACCTGCTATTTTTTTCATTGTTATACCTTCTTAAAGCAGTTCAATTATGCCTATTATTTAGTCTTTTCCACGCGAACAAAGAGTAAATATCGAATCGAGGCCAAATTATATCAGCCAGAGTTGTAGAAGCAACTGCTACTATAGGTTATTGAAAACAATGTAAAAAGGTTCGAATTCTTAACGCTTCTTCCAATATTTCTAGCAGTTGAATAGCGCGTTTTCTTCCACAAAATCTATGATATTTTTGAATACTACTACTTTTTTAAAGAATCAATTGTATGCTTGATAATCTCTTTAAGCTGATTAATGTTCTTGCCATCACGAGAGTTAACGCGAACACCATGCAGAGCATTCATAAGGACATCCGCGGCAAACTCTGTGCTGATACCTTTTGCCAACTTACCCTTCTTCTGGGCTTCCTTTAATCGAACCATCAGCGCTTTACGAATTGTCAACAATGAAGCTCGTACTACCTTCCTTATATTTTTGTCGTAGTTGATACTCTCACATAATGAGTTAACCAATAAACACCCCATCCTGCGTTGCTTGCTTGATGCATTCAACACTGCCTCGTCGAAATAGGCAGAGATTCCATCCCAGGCATTCAGCTTTTCGTTACCAAGTGAATGAGCGATCTGGTTTTCTAAGATCTTATTGTATTGATCTAAACAGGATTTGAAAAAAGTGTCTTTGTCACCGAAAGAATTGTATAGCGTACCTCTATTGATGCCTGTGCAATCTAAAAGTTTCTGGACTGAACTTGCCTCATATCCTTCACGCCAGAACTGTTCCATAGCGCTTGTTAAAACTTCGTTTTCATCGAATTCGACTGGTCGCGCCATAATTCCCACTCAATACCATTTTTTGATTTAAACCCAGAACATTCCCAAAAAAAATCACTGCTAGGCAGTGAATTTTTAACCATCAATTTTGGGAGCGCGCTATTGTATTACAGTCGTTTTGGATTTACATCTACTGAATTCAAAAAATAATGATTAAGCTTGGTAGTTGGCCACGACCGTAACAATCAATCCTATTAATCCACCAAAAGCACAACCCCATACAACTAGCCAACCTAGGTGCTTGCGAATCATATCTTGTATGATTTCCTTGACTGTCTGGGGCGTCATCTGATTAAGCCGCTGATCTATTAGACCTTCCAGCTTAGTCCGAATCGCTTCTTCGTCAAGAGCAGTCTTCAGCGCATCTTGTATTTGATCTTGAAATTCTGAATTACCAAACTGGTCCTTAAAATATTCTCGCATCTTTTGGACGACTGGCGCTTTCAGCGAATTTAAAGCATCCCGTCCTCCTAACATTCCCAACAAACTGCTAAAAGGCGAAGTCATTATTACATCAATCAGAGATTCGAACGCCGCTCCCATATCAAGATTATCGATCACTTGTCTTAGTGACCTACCCAGCTTTTCCGGAACTTCCCCTGCACCGTGCAAAAAGACTTCCAGATCAGCATTATGGAAGAACTGATCCATGATCAGCTTCCGGATACCAGTCTTGAATTCTTCAAAACGCATTGGTATTACACCAGATCCATAAAGAAAAGGTACCCGTTCGAACAACATATGAACTGCTAACCAGTTAGTTACTCCTCCAGACAGGGCAAACAAACCGGTATTAAATACGTAAGTCTTGTAAGGCTCGGCTAAGAAAACCCCTAGCACTATAAGACCAGCTGCTATGAGATTGCTGACTAGACTCTTATTGATCGTGTTACTCCATTAGTAATACTGAAACCGCTGCATCATAAAGGAACAATCTTAAATGGAGCACGCCGACTACAACTTCTGTTGCTCACGGATAGGCATACGAGCTCTTATGTCGTTGAGATAATCGATATCTATGTCGGCTACAGCTATTCCCTCTCCCTTCTCCAAACTAACTAAGATATTACCCCAAGGATCTATGACCATCGAATGACCCCAGGTTTCGCGCTTCTCGTTATGCCTGCCACCTTGAGCGGCTGCGATGACATAACATTGGTTTTCAATCGCTCGTGCCCGCAACAGGCTTTCCCAATGAGCCTCGCCAGTTACCGCTGTGAATGCTGCTGGCACCGTGACAATTTCCACACCCAATTTAAAGAAATCCCGGTAGAGTTCCGGAAACCGCATGTCATAACAGACACTTAGGCCTAAGTGGCCAAGAGGCGTTTTGAGAGTAGCTATTGCAGAACCGGCCTCATAACTGTGCGACTCGGAATATTCGGTCTGCGCGTCGTTTACTGTAACATCGAACAAGTGGATCTTGTCATAGCGAGCAACTTGCTTCCCTTCGCTATCAAATACCAGACAGGCAGCACGAACTTTCCCATCTTCGATTGTGTGTTTGGCATCACTTTGAGATTTGCCGGGTCTTGAAATCAACGGAATGGTTCCACCAACCAAGATCAGCTTGTTGCCCCGAGCCTGCCCTACAAGAAAGTCCTGCAGTTTGCCCGTACCTTCCACCTCACCGTACTGCCTCATAGGTCCTCCTTCCAGCACGGCAAAGACTTCCGGTAACAATACTAATTCAGCACCCTGTTCAGCCGCCTCAGAGATTAATCTGTCTGCCGTAGCAAGGTTTTCATCAACATCGACAGTACTTACCATTTGAACAGCGGCGACCTTGCTTAGCATCTACTTACTCATCCTCGTGCTTGTCAACGGACAGTAACTTCAAATGACTTGACCAGTTTTCCTTCTGAGATCATTGTTGTTACATTGACTAAAAAGTGGCTATCGGATTCATTGGCGATCCCACTCCACCTTCCACAGGGATGGGCGAGGCAGTCAACATGAATTCCCAACGCCCTTGCCTGACAGCTTCCTCCGCAAGAGCCTCCAAATCTAAGTTATCAAACAGCCTCACTCCCATGGCTACGATAGCAAGTTGATGGATAGGCAGGAAAACTCCTTCAACGCCTGATGGTATAACATCGTTGGCATAATCTCCTCCCAAGACAGCTACATCTCTCTCTCTTAGCCAAGGTGCAACAGAAGCATGCAACCCCGCGGACCCTTGACCAGCACTCTCCGGTGTAGCCCATCGACCAGTTCTCACGAAAATTACATCCCCAGGACCAACGCGAATACCAGCTTGTTCTTCCCAGGCCTCCAGATCTTCTACATACACGGCTGTGCCCGGAGACAAATAGTCCACTCCCTTCAAACGAGGAATGTCCATGAGTATGCCGCGCGTTAAGATACCTTGCTTCACGTTGGCGATACCTAACTTACGACATCCCTGCTCACTAACTTCGCCCCTACTGAAGCCGTTGTACATTTTCCCCTGCCAAAGCACATGGCATAAAGCATCGAGATGGCTGTGAATGCCTCCATGGTATGAAAAGGAAATCCTCTCCATAACGTACTCACCCGATGTATTAAGCATGGAAATGCTCTGATCAAATGGAGGAGGCGAACCCAGGTTAGAATCAACCGAGTAGTTGTGTGCAAGCGAAACTGACACTCCTGTCTGCACTAACCTAGCAGCAGCAACACGTTTATCGGCTGTAATTAGATTTAGGGCCCCTAACTGATCGCCTTCCTCCCAGCGCCCCCAATTGGATAGCTCAGTCATCCAGTTCTCCACCATAGCTGCTGTGACATTATGGCCCGATTGAGCTGCTAGGGTAGGCGCAAAAACCATACTCAACAAAATTGTGACAGAACAGCAATGAACATAACTGCTGAGGTTTTTGTAATCCATTTTCTTATTCCTATAAACGAGTAATGAAGAATCAGAATAATCTTTGCAAAACCAGAAGTCTAACTATCGCTTTAAGTGTGATTCTGTTTTTCTATAAAAGGAATACCTTTCAATATTCCGTAAGCTAATAAAAAAATAATTCGTGATAGACTACCGCTGAGCATTTTTAGGAATTAAACATGAAACTGAAAGCCCTCTTTAAAGTGAGGTTGGTTTTATCGAGCTTCCTCTTACTATCACACGCGGTGGGTCAGAATAACACTGAGCCATTGAATATGGGCCCGATAATCAACTCAGGCGCTCGAGATGCAGAACCTACATTTACTTCCGACGGGCAAACCATGTATTTCAATTGTTTCGATCGTAAGGGTAAGGTTGGCAGCGATATATGTGTTACTCACCGCCAGGCCAACTCGTGGACAGAACCGGAAATTGTCGGAGCAGTGAGTACCGATGAATATCTGGAGGTCGAGCCACTGCTCTCGCCCGATGGTAACCAGCTTTTCATCATGAGCAATCGACCGGGTGGTTTAGGCGGTACCGATATCTGGGTGAGCGACCTCGTTGGCGGGGAATGGACGAGTCCAAGGAATCTAGGAGCACCTTTTAACTCTCCAGATTCAGATCACTGCTTGTATTTTTCTGGGGAGAACTGGGAATTTGCCTACTGGACCTCTACCCGACCAGGAGGCTTCGGAGGAAATGACATATGGATGTCTCAGCGTGTCCAAGGAGTGTGGCAGGAAGCCAGTAACTTGGGACCCGATGTAAATTCTGCAGCAAGTGAACATCACTCACTGCCTTCTGAAGATGGCAAATCTCTGTATATAACAACTACCAGGGCTGAAGGCTTCGGTATGGAAGATATCTACGTCACTACGCAGAATGACCAAGGGAACTGGAGCAAACTGGTGAATCTAGGAGGGGAAGTGAACTCCGACAAGCATGATCGCTGCCCAGCTTTCTCCCCGGATTTCGAGTATTTCTTCTTTGATTCAGAACGAGCGGGTGGATACGGTAACAAAGATTTGTGGTATGTCCCCTATTCACGAATCGAACACATCCGCTGACTATTGTATACCTGCATCTCGCTGTTCAGCCGACTCAGGAGAGCCAAAAGCCTGCTTGAATTGAGGCTGCAGGCCTTCCCAGGGACCTTCCAAGGTATAAACTGCGCTGGTTAAGCTATCCACCTGCGCTCCAAAAATCCGATCAAAGAGATAGGCACCTACCGCTAGTGGTAAGTTTCCTGTAACTAGCCCCACCCAGGGAATATTGTCGCTGACCGGCAGTGTCACGAACATCTCCCCTAAGATTGTTTCTTCCGCCAAATCGATTTCACCGGTGACCTGGTACAGGCTAGAGGGCCCTGAAATAACAAGGCGATCCTCGAAGTTTACCAAGCCATTGTCTAGCTTAACTAATGCTGTAATTTCATCATAAGCGAGACCACTCCGCAGCAAGTCATCGCTCAATCGTAAGCGGCGCATGATGGCATCAAAATTAATTATGCTTATTAATTTAAGGGCTCCCGTACTTCCTGAATTCTGTTGAAATCTTCCCTCGAAAATTTCTAGCTCAATGTCACCGCTCAAATTTGATGCTGAGAAAAAAGCGGGAGTGCCCGGCCATGTGACATTGGTAATAAAATAAGCATTGTCGCTGTTCAGGCTAGGAGCATACCCATTTGCCGTAAGCACATCTGCTATATCGTCAGCGTACAAAATGCCTCGCAATCCGCTTAAGTGTTTCTCTCCGTCGTAGTCCCAGCTGAAATAAGGCAAGAATCGTGTGATCATTTCACCAGTTTCTTCATCGACCGGTGGTGGCTCATCCAATCCAGCACGCAAACCTCTGAAATCAAATACCAGATCACTGAATTCCGCCCCTGTTACGGTCGGGTCTAACCTGAACTGCCAACTGCCATAAGTTCGGGGTCCGATTGAAAAATCGTCCGTCGCAAAACGCATGCGAGGCAAATTACGGGGATCGATCATAACCAGGGAGTCAACGCGCTCTTCCCCCAAGTCAGCATCCCGCTCGTCAACGGCTTTTTCTGCACCCTGTCTCTGTAACCGTAGGTATTCCAGATCAATTTGTAGATAATCTTCTGCAAGATACGGGATAGTTACCCCTCCTTGTATCGACTCGCTACTCAGCTTAGTTAGCCAGCCCTGGTTGACACTGTCAGGCTCGATGCGGATAGCAACATCCGTAAATTCCTCTTCGTAAAGTTCCATGCTATCGACCATGATATCAACGAAAGCGACATTGTCCGCGAATCCCTCGGTAGAATTTTCAATCGAACTTAATCCTGAGAAGAAATCAGTCCATTCATTTACCGCGAAACGATCCAATTCGCCGACAATCGCCAGACCATCAGTTTCCGTAGCAAACAAATTAGCGCCATCAGATCCCTGCGCTCCGACATAAACCAATCCGTCTCCAATCGTGCCGTTCATTAGGTTTAGATCAAATACCAGATCGGAGCCATAACTGCCCGATACCGATTGCTGCTCACCAAACTCTATCTCAACATGCAACGGATAATTAGATGCAACCGCCTTGGCAAAAGGAGGCGGCAGCGAAATACTGGCCCCTGCGAGGTCAGAATCAATAATTAAACGATTTCGATTTACACGGTCTGCAGATTGATCGACAGTTAACTTTGCCAAAAAATCTATTTCTCCCTCAGCCCTTGCCAATAGATCACGGACAAATTCCGTCTGTAGAGGCCAAGCCGTTAAAGCTTCCGTACTTGCTGACCCCTCTGCATTAACCAAAATCGTTTCAATCTCCCCATTTGTCGATTGTGATGAAAGAACTATCTCAGCGGGCTGACCGAATAGCTGACCTGTTAACTGACTTAGTTCAAGACCCATTGACGTTTCAAAAACTACAGGTCCAGAAAGTTGATTAACCTCGAGCTCATATTCGGGGATACTTATGGAGTTGTCGTCAAGAGCAATATCCAACCGCACAGCCGTATTCTTATCAGGGGATTCTAAGGGAACCCTTACGCTAACCCCCGCAGAGAAATCTCCAGCAACCTGCCATTTGGCAAAGGTAGTTTTCAAAGAGTCTCCAACAGGCGCTTGTTGCATATATTCAAGGCCGTTCAGTGTTTGACCAATTACTCTGCCACTCACCTCTAGCCAGTTCTCATCCAACTCATTGCGACGAATCTCTCCTTGCACTCTATCAATTTCTATACCCAAACTGGAGCCACTTGTGACCTCGATATCGATTTTGCTGTCATCAGTTACGATATACCCTGACAAGGCGTCTAAGTGAGGCCAGTCATTGCTGAAATTCAATTCTCCATTCCTTAGTAGATAAAAACTCTGAAATGTTTTCGTAATCGGATTAGCCCCACGAATCGTCGAACCCCGAAAAATTACGCCGCTGTTATAAACTTCTCCATCAATAACCGCCTCATCAAGCCATTCCATGCTTCGACGCAGATTACCAGTGATATTCGGACCATCCGGCAGATATAGCGATTTCTGTGCAGCATCTACTCTTTCCACTCCTACTAGTAATTCGAGTTCCGCATCTCGCTCTCCGTCAGGAAATTCATGTACGGTGGACGTAAATTGAATGCGGCCATCCACAACCTCTGATTCAGCAACTATTGCGTTGCTGGCTAGTGTTACCTCCTGTCCGTTAGAAAGATCGACACGAAAATCTAACTTACCGTTAACAAAAGTGTAATCCCAAACCTCAGTGAAGACGCTCGGTATATTGATACTGAATTCGTCTGATTCCACTTCGGTAATACCTTCTATTTGATTTCGAGAACTATCGTAATCCAATTGCAGATAACCATTTATGCCCCACATAGTTGGTGATCCTTTGAACGACCCTAATTCAAGACCAACCAGATTGCTCTTCAAGAATAAGTTTTGTTCCGCAATTTCTTGAAGAGGCGCATGAAAACTGAAATTCTCAAGGAAGCCGTTGGGAGCATATTGCTCAATTCGGGACTGAACATCGGCATTGAGGTACCCACTGCTGGCGACCAACTCAGATACCAGCGCCAAGTCGATACTGTCAGCTCTAGCTGAAAAACTTACATCGGGCAAGAATAGCGCGTAGAGGTTAAATGGGCGCCAAAAATGTTCCTTGTATCTTACAGCCATATTCGCCATGACGACTTCCCAGGCGTCATTCTGATCTCTGCTAAGACTGACGTCCCCGCTTAGGTTATCTAATTTAAGCGGACCTGCGTCCTGACCTATAAATGTTAAACTGTCAATCTGTGTATCAGTTACGATTTGGTGAACCCGTCCACCCTTCAGTGTTATCCAAAAATCACCTCCTCCAAATAACTCCTCGATCCCGTAGTTGCCTATACTCTGGCCCTGCACTAATTGTGAATAGTCCGATTGAGGAATATCTATGTAGATCTGGCCATCAATTTCAGAAATTTCGTCACCTTCAACTTCGAACGAAAACGCGACCTGATCACTACTTTGTTCAAGATTTGCGTTTATATGCAATAAATGTGACTCACCCAGATTCTCAATAGTCGCCGACCCGTTTTCAAGAGTGAACGTGTTGCCTAAATTTGTTTCGATATTTATTACAACCTGGTGCAAATTCAGGGTAGAGACCCGCTGGAATGCATCAAACAAGGTTTCTAAGGTGGTCTCTCTGTGGTTCGCGAGATCAATTCCAGCTAGCTGCCAGTTATCCTGTTCGGTTTGCTCAATATTCACTTCTAAAGTTTCAACGACAAACCCGGCAAGTACCCAGCGTCCCTCCCGTAAGCTGCGTGGTATATCGACGATAATTGTCGCACTGTCAAAGATCAGGGCACTGGTATCTTCGAAAAGAGATTGATTCTGACCTCTGCCAACTAGCAACTGCAAACCGTTGATGCGAAGCGAGGGATTAAAAACATCAAAGTCACCGGTCAGGGACTCTATGCTGGCAGGTAATCCTGTGAGATTGAAGATTTGTTCCTCGACAAAGGATGCGTAATTTGAAACGGCTGGCATTAAAAGGCGACCAGCGCTTACATAAGTAGCCAGTAAAACCAATAGTGTAACCATCAGTAATATTAGTAGCCGGAAAATTCGCTGAAAAATATTAGCAACCATATTTATCGTTCTCTTTCTTCCTCTGACCTACTAGCCGAGAACTACGTCGAATTGTTCTTGAGTATACATAGGTTCTACTTGGAATTTGATCGTCTTGCTTACCAATCCTTCAAGCTCGGTAAGCGTATCTGATTCCTCATCCAGGAACCGGTCAACCACCACCTCAGATGCTATGACGAGCAATACCTTATTCTCGCAGGCGCTTACGATACGAAGAATCTCCCTGAGAATCTCGTAGCACACAGTTTCGATTGATTTCAGTGTGCCTCTACCGTCACAAACCGAACAATTGCTATTCAGTATTTGGCCAAGGCTCTCGCGAGTGCGCTTCCGAGTCATCTCAATAAGGCCCAATTGTGATAACCCAGTTACAGTTGTATGCGCATGATCCTTCTCTAAAGCCTTGTGAAAAGCACGTTGCACCAAACGTTGGTGTTCCGAATCTTGCATATCGATAAAATCAACTATGATTATTCCACCCAGATTTCTTACACGTAATTGGCGAGCTATAGCTGTCGTTGCCTCAAGATTGGTTTTCAGTATAGTTTCTGCATGATTTCGATCACCAAGATAGCCGCCGGTATTCACATCAATAGTAGTCATTGCTTCAGTTTGGTCAATAATCAAGTCGCCCCCGGACTTTAGCTTAACCTGCCTACCCAGCGCTTTGTTAATTTCGTCTTCGAGATCGTAGAGATCGAAAATAGGTCGGTCAGCTCTGTAATACTCAACACTGGTATGCAAATCGGGAATAAAATCTTCTAGGAATTGGCTGATCTCTTCGAAAGAATGCTTACTATCAGTGCGGATGTTCTCCACTTCCTGGGTAATTAAGTCTCGTACAGTGCGAATATATAGAGGAACTTCCCGATAAACGCGTTTTACACTGTCGCCGCCAGCTATACGCTCATTTACTTTACTCCAGAGGCGCTTCAGGTATCGCACATCTTCGAGAAATTCTTCGGGGGTGGCTCCCTCAGCAGCGGTGCGAATGATAAATCCCCCCTGCTCCTTAGTCCCTTCCTGCTTTAAACATTCAGACAGTTGATCCGACAGACGCTCTCGCTCTCGTTCCTCATCTAATCGCTGAGAAATACCAATATGGTTGCTCCTAGGCAAGTAGACCAAGTTTCGTGATGGAAGTGTCAGATGAGTTGTCAACCTGGCTCCCTTGGTGCTGATGGCATCTTTCGCCACCTGAACGACTATGTACTGCCCTTCACGCAATAGCTCTTGTATAGGTCTATGTTCATTATCTCTAACCTCGAAACCGTCATCATCTATCATCGACACATCTGACGCATGGATAAAGGCGGCTTTGTCCATACCAACATCAACAAAAGCTGCTTCCATACCCGGCATAACACGTAATACCTTTCCTTGAAACACATCCCCGACATGTCCATGTTTATTGCGACGCTCGATGAAAATTTCCTGTAATAGTCCGTTTTCAATCAACGCCACCCTAGTCTCCATGAGGGTAACGTTAATTAGGATTTCTTCACTCAATCTCCACTCCGGCTCGGGTCATACAATCAATTCCAAATTCACCTAATAGCTTAGCCGTTTCATACAACGGTAGTCCCACGACTCCACTGTAACTGCCATGTAGGGTTTTCACAAATACCGCACCTAATCCCTGGATCCCATAGGAACCTGCCTTATCCGCCGGTTCTCGACTTTGCCAGTATGCTTCGGCTTCCTGTTTCGTAATGTGGCGAAACTCGACTTTATTCTCAGACACACTTACACATTCTCTATTCAACGTCGCTATAGCCACGGCTGTTAATACAGAGTGAGTCTTACCCGATAGTAACCGCAGCATCCGAAGCCCATCCTTTTTGTTTACAGGCTTCCCAAGAACAAAGCCCTCGCAGACCACGATGGTATCGCTACCAATAACTAGACTGGAGACCTTAAGAGGTACTTCAACCTTCACGGCTTGAGCTTTTCTTAGTGCCATCCGCCTAACGAAATCAAGGGGCTCCTCATCCGGACTTTGGGTCTCATCGATATCCTGGCCTGCTACAGTGAAGTTAAGCCCAAGCTGGGACAATAGGTCGCGGCGGCGCGGAGAGGCAGAAGCAAGAATAATTTGAGATATTGTCATGGATTGCACTAAAGCATGGGCCTAGTGCACATCAAAACTTCGTCTGATCTGCCTCAGCAAGTGAAATAGCGTAGGCCAGATTACGGCACTAGTCAGTGCCGCCATCAGAAACATTTGATTGGACGTAACAGTTTGTCCAGTCAGAATTTGCAACCAATGACAAAGCATCAGATTCAGACCGACTAGGGCTAACACTAGCCCTGCTTGCTGTAAAGAGGAAAACATGCGAAGCCTTAGGTGTAAACTGAGCGTAACGTAAGCAATAATAACCAGAGCCATTGCGTTCAAGCCAAGAATGGAGCCTTCTAAGATATCGAGAATCAGCCCAGCAAACCAAGCGAAACCAATGCCGATACGATAAGGTAAGGCCATTGCCCAGTAAATGAGTACCATCGGCACCCATTCAGGGCGGTAATTCATTCCCCACTGCGGAAACGGCACGATAGCGAGTAAGTAAGCAATAAAAAAAGTAAGGAATATCACCCAGGTAGCATGTGCCCTCTGCTGCATCACTACTCTCGCTGTTCCAAAAATTCTGTCTGACTTTGTGTGCCCCGGTTACCTGTACCAGCGGGTGACGAAGCGTTGTCGATTTCGGAGTCAATTCTAGGAGACTCTCTGGCATCAGCACCTTCCTGGTTGAACACCAACATGACGTGGCGGGTACTATTGATCTGGGCTAAGGGCTTGGCCTTAATCGAGGCAAAATCCTGCCCTGGGTCGACATACACGCTGATAATTTCAGCAACCGGGTAATTCTTGGGATAAATCTGACCCATTCCAGAACTCACTAGCAAATCTCCCGCAAGCATATCTTGAGTCTGGGTAACGAATTCAAGCTCTAACTCCGTAGCAGTAGAGCGACTACCGCGCGCCAGAGCTCTCTCACCATTGCGGTTCACCTCTATCGGTGTTACATGATGAGAATCAGTAATGAGTAACACCCAGCTCGTAAAAGGTAATACTTCATCTACCTGTCCCATTAGCCCATTGGCATCTATGAGGGGTTGGCCAGCAAACACACCATCACGAGCACCCTTATTGATCAGTACCCTTTTTGAATAGGGATCGGGCGAAATATTAATTATCTCCGCTGGCACCACCTCTCCCTCAATGGCCTGCGTCGCATCATTGAGTTCCAATAGGCGACTGTTCTCACTAGCCAAGCTTTCTAACAATTGTAACTCCTGCTGAGCAACCAGCAGTTCCTCTCTAAGATACTCGTTCTCTTCCAGCAAATCTGTGCGGTACACAAAGACATCATCTATCCATGTGGAAACGCGAGCAGGGATATCAGCGACCCAATACACAGGAGTGGTCGCATAGCCAAGGCCAAATCTTACTCGATCGAGAAAACCGAAACGGTTATCAGCAAACATGATACAGACTGATAAAAGAAGGAAGGCGAAAGTTCGGTATTCCAGTGCAACGCCTTTTATAAATAGGGTCTTATCGATAGCTGGACTACCTCAGGTTGGAATGGCTGAAATTATAGAATCTACCCTAACCGGTGAAAATGGGCGCTGTTCGCTTAGACTATTACTCCAGAGTCGCCAGATCAACATCGTTGGCATCCATCAGCTCCATGGCCTTCCCGCCGCCGCGAGCAACACAGGAAAGGGGGTCTTCTGCCACAATCACTGGCAATCCAGTCTCTTCCGACAATAGCATATCAATGTCTTTCAATAGCGCGCCTCCCCCGGTAAGAACCAAGCCGGATTCTGCGATATCGGAAGCCAATTCCGGGGGAGATTGTTCTAAGGCACTTTTTACTGCCTGCACAATAGCGGTCAGTGTTTCCTGCAGAGCCCCAAGGATTTCATCGCTGTTAAGTGTAAAACTGCGAGGTATACCTTCTGCGAGATTACGTCCCCGTACGTCGATTTCGCGCAGTTCCGTCGTTTTCGAAGCATAGCCACAACCGATTTCTTTCTTGATTCGTTCTGCTGTAGCATCGCCGATCAAGCTTCCATAGTTGCGGCGAACATGGGAGATAATAGCCTCATCCATTCGGTCCCCACCTATCCGTACCGACTCCGAATATACTACGCCATTAAGGGAGATGATTGCGATCTCTGTAGTGCCCCCACCTATGTCAACTACCATGGACCCACTGGCTTGTTCCACAGGGAGCCCAGCACCAATAGCGGCAGCCATCGGTTCTTCGATCAGGCGTACTTCGCGGGCGCCGGCACTGGCTGCCGATTCGCGAATGGCGCGGCGCTCTACTTGGGTCGATTTACAAGGTACACATATCAGTACGCGAGGACTAGGCGGAAAGAAACTATTTTCATGCACTTTGTTAATAAAATGCTGCAACATTTTTTCAGTCACCTGGAAATCCGCTATTACTCCATCTTTGAGAGGCCTGATAGCCATTATATTGCCTGGCGTTCTACCCAACATGCGCTTAGCATCAGATCCCACAGCGGTTACGGTCTTTTGGCCGTTGTGGGTTCGAATAGCGACCACCGAAGGCTCATTCAAAACAATGCCCTCGTCACGTACGTAAACGAGCGTGTTCGCCGTCCCTAAGTCGATCGAGAGGTCGTTGGAGAACATTCCCCGAATTTTTTTTAACATGGATTTCCGTTTACCTCTAAATGAAAGATCCCAATCCTGACGGCCATTGTTATTAAGGCGGCAATTACGCCTAATGATTTAGGGTACGCTGAAGGATTGTCGTATTTCTTGTAAGGATTAAATTTGACTAATGGAATCTCCTGGGGCTTTAGACCGCGAGAATTGCTATAAGTTTGGCCTAAGTAGGTGAATTTCAAGTATAATCTCGCCCCTTCGCGAATAGGCGCACTCTAGCAACCGTAGGGGGTTAGAGCAAGTGGCACTCGGTATTTAATTGGCTCAGCATAAACCCAGCTCCTGTTCCTTTCTAACACTGGTTTTTCCGGAGTTATTGGATGGCTTTAGATAAATCTGAATTAGAAAAGATCGCACATTTGGCACGGCTTCATATCACCAAGGCTGAATCAGAAGAGGTGATGCTGCGCATTACGGACATCCTAGCTCTTATCGATGAAATGCAATCGATAAACACCAATGATGTCGCCCCACTAGCACACCCATTGGACTTACTGCAGCGGTTACGCACGGATGAGATTACCGAAAGGGACTATCGCGATGAATTACAATCGCTAGCGCCAGAGGCCCAGGAAGGGCTGTACTTGGTTCCAAAAGTTATCGAGTAAAAAAGCTGACTGCTATTTCAGATTGAAGAGAACCGTAATCCGATGATTGAAAAAACTGTCGCTGAAATTACTGCTGCTCTTAACGCCGGTGATATATCTAGTGTTGAACTGACACAGGCATATCTAGACCGCATAATAAGATTCAATGACGACCTTAATGCCTTTATAACCGTCTGCACAGATTCAGCCCTAAGTCAGGCAAAAAAAGCCGATGAGAAACGTGCTAAAGGTGACACCTCCCCCTTATTGGGGATACCTCTAGCTCATAAAGACATATTTTGTACAAACGGTGTAACTACTAGCTGTGGCTCACGTATGCTGCAGAATTTTGTGGCGCCTTATGATGCGACAATTGTAGAAAAGCTCTATCAAGCTGGTGTGGTTATGCTAGGAAAGACAAATATGGATGAATTTGCTATGGGTTCGTCCAACGAGACCAGTTACTTTGGCCCAGCGAAAAACCCCTGGGACACTGCGCGTGTGCCTGGAGGCTCCTCAGGAGGATCAGCAGTTGCGGTTGCCGCTGATCTTTGTGCCGTGGCTACAGGGACAGATACAGGAGGTTCCATCCGACAACCCGCTGCCTTCTGCGGGATCACGGGTTTTAAACCCAGCTATGGGAGAGTTTCACGTTGGGGAATGATTGCTTTTGCCTCGAGCCTGGATCAAGCTGGCTCCTTGAGCAAGACTGCTGAAGATGCTGCCCTAATGACTAATGTTATGGCAGGCCTTGATAGGAAAGACTCTACTAGCATTGATAAGCCAGTGGAAGATTACACTGCATCACTGAGCAACTCTCTAGATGGGTTAAAAATTGGCATTCCAAAACAACATTTTGCCGAAGGCCTGTCCTCAGAGGTAGAACAAGCCATACGCGAAGCTCTGGTAGAGTACGAAAATCTTGGCGCTATAATTAAGGAAATTGACCTCCCCAATAATCATCTATCGGTCAGCGTATATTATGTGATCGCACCTGCCGAAGCCTCTGCAAACCTTTCTCGATATGACGGCGTACGTTACGGCTATCGTTGTGAAGACCCTGCTGATCTCGAAGACATGTACAAGCGCACCCGCAGCGAAGGATTTGGAGAGGAGGTGAAGCGTCGCATCATGGTTGGCACCTATGCCCTTTCAGCAGGTTTTTACGATGCCTATTATAGAAAGGCCCAAAAAATCCGGAGACTAATCAAAAATGATTTCGTAGACGCATTCAAGGAAGTCGATGTAATCATTGGGCCCACTTCTCCTCACACGGCATTTGAAATAGGCAGCAAAACCGACCCGGTCACCATGTACCTAGAAGATATTTACACCATCGCCGTGAACTTGGCCGGCCTTCCTGGTATCTCGATTCCAGTAGGAACGGCCGAAGGTCTTCCAGTCGGGATGCATATCGTGGGGAATGACTTTGCTGAAGCCAAAGTGCTGAATGTAGCTCACCTATTTCAACAACAAACTGATTGGCATCGCTTTAAGCCAACCGCCTTCGAGAAGGAGAGCTGAGCGTGGAATGGGAAACCGTTATAGGCCTCGAAGTGCATGTACAGCTCTCTACCAAGTCTAAACTGTTCTCAGGTACGGCCAGTCAATTTGGAGCAGAACCCAATACCCAAGCTAATATATATGACCTAGCCCTGCCGGGTGTGCTCCCTGTACTTAATGAAGAAGCGCTGAAACATGCCGTTAAGTTTGGTCTAGCTATCAATGCTTCGATTAGCAAAACGTCTGTCTTCGATCGCAAAAATTATTTTTACCCGGACCTACCGAAGGGTTACCAGATCAGCCAACTTGATTTCCCCACTGTCGGTAAGGGGTCACTTATGATAAATCTTGAAGACGGTAGCGAGAAAGTTATCGGAGTGACCCGTGCGCACATGGAAGAAGATGCTGGTAAGTCTTTACATGAAGACTTTCATGGTATGTCAGGTATTGATCTAAACCGAGCCGGAACCCCACTTCTTGAAATTGTTTCGGAACCGGATTTACGTAACGCTAAAGAAGCGGTAGCCTACTTAAAGAAATTGCATTCCATCATCCTATATCTAGACATCTCAGATGCCATCATGGCCCAGGGTTCAATGCGTTGTGACGCCAACGTTTCAATACGCCCAAAGGGTGAAATTGAATTAGGCACCCGAACTGAAATCAAGAATATCAACTCTTTCCGTTTCGTGGAAAAAGCCATTAATTACGAGGTACAACGCCAACAAGAAGTTATTCAAGATGGTAGCCGAGTCGTTCAAGAAACGCGCCTATACGACGCTGAGCTGAACGAGACAAGATCTATGCGCAGCAAGGAAGTGGCTAATGATTACCGTTATTTCCCTGAGCCTGATCTTCTTCCGATTGTTATAGACCAAGCATTCATCGATTCTATTCGAGAAACTTTACCAGAGTTACCCGATGCAAAAAAAGCTCGTTTTGTTAAAGAGTTCGGGCTCAATGATTACGATGCTAGCGTAATAACCAATAACCGCGATATGGCAGAGTATTTCGAATCCGTAACCAGAGACAGTGGTGATGCTAAGCTTGCTGCAAACTGGATTACTGGTGATCTACAGGCACTGCTTAACAAGAACAACTGGGAAATAACCGAATCCCCAATTCAGGCTTATCGTCTAGCACAATTAATCGCACGAATCAAAGACAACACTATATCCGGCAAGATCGCCAAGAGGATTTTCGAAGGTATGATCGAAGATTCATCCAGTGTGGACGACATAATCGAGGAAGCGGGTCTAAAACAGGTTACCGATAGTGGTGAGATCGAGAAATTAGTTGACGAAGTCATCGACAATAACCCGGACCAAGTGCAGCAATTTAGGGAAGGTAAGCAGCAAGTACTGAGTTATCTAGTAGGGCAGGCTATGAAGTTATCGCGAGGAAAAGCTAACCCCAACCAAGTTAATCAGTTTTTAAGAAATAAACTCAAATAGCGCACGTTATAAGAACTGACCTAACTAGGGTTAATTAGATAACTACCGAAGTTGCGTTATTTGCCTCAGCAAAAAAGCCTCACTTGCGTACCTGCCGACTAATCCTCCTGACTGCACCAGAGTCAGGAAAAGGGCCTAAACGAATGAAAGAAGGCAAAAAAAGTGGTGTAGAGAGAACTCAAATTGCCACTCGTAATGAGGAATGGTCTGACGGGCGCTTGGAATCTTTCCTTTCTCTTAAGCCGTCCGCAGACATTCCGGCCGATTACAATATTCTACTGAAAGCCTACCGAGGCATGACCGCCGCACTTTTTGCCCGCTTCATCCTGCTCTATGTAGAAAAGGGCAAGGACATCAATGTTAAGCTGGAAGACAACAGTACTTTTCTAGATCTTGTCTCAGAGCATCGCAAGTCGACTGCCTATGTGACGGTGCTAGAAGAAGCTGGTGCTGTACGAAGTAAACACCCTGGTTAGGGCATTAGCTGGAGACGTGTAACGCAGGGTAGAGCCTTATACAAGACAGTGCGTCTCAAACAGTTATGATTAGTCGCGGTACCGCCTGGATTTGCCCCTAGACTTGGGGGTACCTCCACTTATTTTCGATCTGAAACGAGATGCACGCACAATACCTGGCGTTTGTTTCAACAGGCTATCTTCTGGATGAATGCAATTTAACTTGTTCCCGAGAATTTCTTCAATAGCTGGCACAAGAAAAGAATCTTCTTCGCACGCAAAACTAATGGAAGTACCTACTGCACCAGCACGACCAGTGCGTCCTATTCGGTGCACATAATCTTCGGCTTCTTCCGGTAACGTGTAATTTATTACATGAGTCACATCATTGATATGTAAGCCACGACCGGCGACATCTGTCGCCACAAGAACAGGCAATTTACCGGATTTGAATGCCTCCAATGTCCGTACCCGTTTTGCTTGCGAAATTTCTCCGGAAAGCATGCCACAATTAATACCGTTACGGTATAAGTCGTCAGCCAGTTTTCTTACCTGGTCACGACGATTGCTGAACACCAGCACCTTATCAGCCCCTGGTTCGCTAATAATATTAAAGAGCAAGTTATATTTGTCTACCGTGGTAACTAAGTAAACGATCTGATCAACTGCCTCGGCGGCGACTTTCTCCGGCTCTACCTCCACCATAATGGGATCTACAGCCCAGCGATTTGCCAACTCGATTATGTCCGGATTAAAGGTCGCACTAAACAGTAATGTCTGTCGACAATCCTTCTTTGGAGTGCGAGATACTAGCTGCCGTACCTGCGGTATAAATCCCATATCTAACATACGGTCAGCTTCATCCAGCACCAATAGTTCTACTAGACCCAAATAAATTTTTTCGCGCTGCATGAAGTCCAGAAGCCTGCCTGGCGTAGCAACTACAATGTCTACCGGCTTCGCCTCAAGATTCCTATCTTGCTTGGCATACTCTTCCCCACCTACCAAGGTCACTGTATAAATATCGCAGTACTTACTTAAATCTTGTGAATCATTGGCAATCTGAATGGCGAGTTCCCGCGTGGGCGCTACTATCAGTGCACGAGGCTCAGCTAGATAACGTTGGTCTTCGACTGGGTTGGTCAAAAGGTCATTTATAATAGTAATCAAGAAAGCCGCTGTCTTGCCGGTTCCAGTTTGCGCGCGCCCAGTTACATCATGACCCGCAAGTGTATGTACTAGACTCTGGGCTTGGATGGGAGTGCAATATTCAAACCCAAGCTTTTTAATAGCATCCTGTAATGGCTTCTGCAGATCAAAACTGTCAAAAGATGCCGCCGCTGTATCGATCTCTTTGTCCATTAAGTCTGTACTAATAATCAATTCTCCAACCTGTGCGGGAGCGCCGCATGGCAACGATATGACGAAGGTCTAACTACTTTCACCGACACCACTACAAGCAGGGCAGTTCGGGTCGCAGGGGAGTTTCATCTCGCGCCATTGCATAGTGGTCGCATCTAACAGCAATAACCGGCCAGTAAGGTTATTACCTATGCCGGTGATAACCTTGATTGTCTCCATTGCTTGTACTGAACCTATAATGCCTACCAACGGTGCCATCACTCCATTTTGTGAACAGTTGGCATCGTCTTCAGTATTTTCATTATACAAACACCGATAGCAAGGACTCTCAGGATTTCCCGAATCAAAAACTGCCACCTGCCCTTCCATTCTAATAGCGGCACCCGATACTAATGGCTTGTGGTTTTTCAGGCAACTCCGGTTTATAGCAAATCGAGTGGCGAAATTATCACTGGCATCCACGACTACATCGGCTCCAGAGACTGCCTGGTTTAGGCTCTCTCCCTCCAACCGCTTATCGATTTGAGTTACACAAACATCGGGATTAAGCCCTCTTAACGAGGCTTGGGCAGAACTTACCTTCGACTCGCCCAAATTACGATGCTCGTGGGCTATCTGCCGTTGAAGATTAGTCAACTCAACGGTGTCATCATCTGCAATGATCAAGTGTCCAACACCCGCCGCAGCTAAATACATTGCAGCCGGACAACCAAGTCCTCCCATACCTACAATCAGTACGGTAGCGTCAACCAGTTTCTGCTGCCCTGCCACATCCATCTCTGGCAACATAATCTGGCGACTGAAGCGAAGTAACTGTTCATCTTTCATTTTTTACTCAATGTACTGCTGTGTTGCTGACCAATGAGCGCATATCAATCGATCAATGCCTGAATAATCTTTATAGCCTGATACAGAATCGTACCCTTCCCTGAGCAATAAGGCCTTTAATCGAGCTTGTTGATCGAATCCATGTTCCAATAAGAGCCAGGAATCTTTTTTTAATACTTTTTTACTTTGTAAAATTATCTGCTGTAGTGATCCCAATCCGGTATTGTCTGCGATCAGGGCTATAGCTGGTTCAAAAAGTAGGACGCTTTTCTCCAAACAATTATCTCCTGGTTTAACATAAGGCGGATTGGCTACAACCATATCGTATTTATTTAAAGCCAAACCATCACACCATGAAGCCAGTCTGAACTCAATATTATTTGTCCGTTGCTTCAGTGCATTTGTTCGCGCCAATTGCAAGGCTCCTTGGCTTATATCGACAGCAGTAATTTGCCAGCCAGGATTGCTTAGCGCCAAAGCGATAGCAATCGCACCAGTGCCTGTACCCAGATCAGCAATATTTGCTCCTCTGCCATCAAAGTGCCGGCCCAGCTCCAAAGCTTTCTCAACTAACAACTCGGTCTCGGGTCTAGGAATAAGGGCGCGCTTGTCGACGCGAAGCTTGAAATTCCAGAAGTTTTTGTGGCCGATAATGTAGGCAACAGGCTCACCAGCCATACGTCTCTCAAGATATTTCTCATAAGACTCGAGATGCTCCTCTCCGACCAGCTCATTTGGCCGACTGTAGAGATATTCTCTGGTTGTCCCCAGCTCGTGTGATAAAAATAGCTCGGCGTCCAGTTTCCAGCTCTCGCTTACCTCTTGCAGACATTCGCCTCTAGCCAAGGTTTGTTTAATGGAAATCGGCATGATGAAGAGCCTCTTCAGATTAGTCGTGAGATCCCCTAATCCTCAGCAGCAAGCCCCGCCAGTTGATCTGCCTGATATTCGTTAATAAGCGGCTGGATAATCAACTCCAGTCCTCCGGCCATGATTTCCGGGAGGTTGTACAAGGTGAGCTTTATTCGGTGATCCGTCACTCGCCCCTGAGGATAATTATAAGTTCTTATTTTCTCCGAACGATCACCACTCCCAACTAGTTTACGTCGCGTATCCGATTCCTCTTGCTGCTGGGTCATTTGTGCCTGGTCCAGCAGCTTAGCCTGTAACAAGGACATAGCGCGCGCCTTATTTTTGTGCTGGGAACGTTCGTCCTGGCATTCCACTACAATGCCTGTCGGAATGTGCGTAATCCGGATTGCAGAGTCGGTCTTATTAACGTGCTGTCCCCCCGCCCCGCTGGCACGAAAGGTATCAATACGCAAATCATTCTTATTAATATCGACATCATCAACTTCTTCTAATTCAGGCATGATAGCGATAGTGCATGCCGAGGTGTGAATCCTCCCCTGGGTTTCAGTTTCCGGTACTCGCTGCACACGATGGGCGCCTGATTCGAACTTGAGCTTCTCATACACATTCTTGCCTTCGATGCGCGCTATCACCTCTTTGTGACCACCGTGTTCGCCCGGGCGGTCAGTAATAATTTCGAACTTCCAATTCTGTAATTCAGAATAACGAGCATACATCCGAAACAAATCGCCCGAAAAAATTGCTGCTTCATCTCCTCCGGTTCCAGCACGAATCTCCAGGAACACGTTACAGCTATCCTTGGAATTTTTGGGAAGTAGTAGCTTCTGTAAACTCCTTTCTAATTCTCCAAGTTCTTTTTTGCTTCTCTCTATTTCTTCTTCGGCCATCTCTCGGATTTCCAGATCGGAATCCTGTTCCAGCTCTCTCACCTGATCAAGGTTTCCGGAAACATCACGAAAAAGATTGTAATTTTTAACTACCTCTTCTAATTCCGCGTATTCCTTCGATAAACTCCGAAACCGATTTTGATCTGCTATGATTTCGGCATCACTGAGCAATGCTTCTAGTTCATCGAACCGATCTTTTAGATTATCCAGTTTTAAGCGTATGGTATCTTTCATCTCTAATTCGGAACTACTTAAAATTCATCCTCATTATCCAGGTTAAATAGTTCCTGGGTGAGTCTGAGCAACTCATTACGACCTTCAGCGCTGGCTTTTTTCATTTGTACCGAAGGTGAATGAGTCAGTTTGTTAGTAATCGCTCGGGCTAAGCTTTCCAAAACTTTTTCTGCCGAGTCTCCCTTCTCCAAGGACCTTATCGCGCGTTGTACCTCTGCTTCGCGAATACCATCAGCTTTGTCGCGAAATGCCCGCAGCGTAGCGACTGCATCCAATGAGCGAACTCGTTTTAGATATTCGCCAACCCCTTGCTCGATAATTGATTCGGCCTGAACTGCGGCTTCCTCCCGACTCTTCTGATTGTCTTCAATTACATCGCTGATATCATCAATGCTGTATAAATAAGCATCTGCAACTTCACCCACTTCTGCTTCAATGTCCCTCGGAACAGCAAGATCGATGAGCAGCATCGGTTTGTGTTTACGCTGCTTTAGGGCACGCTCGACCGCGCCCTTACCAAGCAACGGCAATTGGCTGTTTGTGGAGGAAACTATGATATCGGCAGCAACCAACTTTTGCGGTATTTCCGAGAGCAACGCAGAATGTGCGTCGAACTTACTAGCAATTTCCAAAGCATTATCCAACGTGCGGTTTGCCACCACAATTTGGTGGACCCCTTTTTCCACTAGGTGACGGGCAACCAGTTCTATGGTGCGGCCGGCTCCGATTAGCAGAATACGTAGGCTGCTTAGATTGGAAAAGATACGTTCGGCTAACGTTACCGCGGCATAAGCAACCGATACCGGGTTCTCTCCGATCGCAGTGTCTGTCCTTACTCTCTTAGCTACTGAAAACGTTCCTTGAAAAGCGCGTTCAAGATTCTCGCCAACTACATTCAAATCTCTAGACACTGCTAGGGCAGATTTTATTTGACCGAGGATCTGAGGCTCTCCCAGAACCATTGAGTCAAGGCCACACGATACCTTCATTAGGTGTCTTACAACATCTTCCTTGCAAAAAAAGTAACTGCATTTGAGAATATCCTCAGGTTCCAGTTTATGGAACTCCGCTAACCAATTAATGATATTTCTTTGCTTATCCATCAGCAGATTATTCTCCGCCTTCTCGGAATCTGAGTTTTCGAGATTGTGAGAGAGCCGATAATCCAAGTACAGTTCCGTGCGATTGCAAGTAGAGACAATAACAACTTCTTCGATAGCTTCCAGGTTATGCACCTGATACAGCGCCTCCCCGATAATCTCGGGAGGAAAGGCAACTTTCTCGCGCAATGCGATGTTTGCGGTCGAGTGGTTAATTCCCACCAATAGAAGTGCCATGAATATTCCGTAGGACAGACAAATAAAAAGCTCGATATATTACTAAATATCGGCAGCGGTTCCCATTAAGTGCTGATTTTACAGAGAGTTTTCTGCATTTGGCATGGTTAGTTATTAATACTCCAAGGGATTTTTTGCAGGTTTTTTATACCTTAAAAGCCATTTGGTAGCCCTGTGATGCTTATTCAACAAGCTGTTACAATATGGGTCTCTCAAAAGAATTTGAGTCTTTTTGGGCATTAGAATGACCAAATACATTGTAAATATAATTATTAGCGGACTACTGACTGCCTGCACCGGCATCAGGGTTCTTCCGCCACCTCCACCTTTAGACAAGGTCTCCACAGTGCCGGAACCGACAGTAGCTGTTGAACCAGAGGAAATAGAATATGGTGCTTTTACGGAGGACCAACTCTACCAGGCAATCATAAGCGAACTCGGCGCGCAACGCGGACAACTGGAAGATGCGGGTGAAAATTACTTTGATCTAGCTATACAGACGCGGGACCTAAGTATAATTCGCCGCGCAGTGCAGTTTGCTTCTGTACTCAGCGATACAAATGCGCTAATGCAACTCGGTTTATTATGGTCAGAAATCGAGCCAGACAATGCGCAACCTCATCTGTTGCTTAGTTTTCAATTTCTTGAAAATGGTAATTTCGATCAAGCTTTGTCGCACATGGCGAGAGTCATTGATCTGGGCGGCGAGATGGATTTTTCAGCTCTGGCGGCGCGCACCGATCAACTCAGCCCTCATTCACGCTCGATACTAATTGAAAATCTCCGACAATTAACCCGCGAGTTTTCTGATCAGGAATCCATCAGGTTGGCCCTAGTTCAACTGTTGGCTCAAAATCGTGAGTTTGAAAATGCTCTACTGGAACTCAACCTGCTCACTGAATTAAGCGACTTAAGCCCTACGATCGTGCAATTACAGGCACAAGTGCTGCAGAGCATGAATGACAACAACGAGGCATTGAATGTTCTCCGGAAAGGCGTAAGGGAGTTCGAAAATGATAAGCCTCTGCGCCATGCCTATGCCCGCCTGTTGATTCAAACCGAAGAATACGAAGAAGCGAAAGAACAATTTCAGTTCATCATGGAGCAAGATACACAGGACTGGGAGACTCTGTATTCTGTCGCTCTGCTAGATCTGGAGATGCAGAACTTCGATAATGCTGCTCAGGCTTTTGTTCGTCTGATAGGAGTCGACCATCGGTCAGATGACAGTCAATATTACCTCGGCTACATCTATGAAAAACAGGAAGATTACGAACGCGCCATCGAAAATTACCGCCTGGTTCGTATCGGAACCAACAACTTTTTGGCAGCACAGCAACAGGCTACTCGGTTCTCTATTCAACTAGGTAAAATCGATGAGGCTCATCAATGGCTAATGACTCTGTCTGGTGGACAACCTCGTCTAGAAATCTTTTTTAACACGATTGAATCCAATCTACTGATCCAGAATGGATACGCCGGCGAGGCGAAAGAATTGCTAGATATAGCACTGAACAAGTATCCGAATGAGTCCGAGCTCTTGTTTGCTCGTGTACTGTACCACGACTCCCAAAAAGACATGGCTGGGTCCGAAGCTGACCTTCGCCAGATTATTCGCATGAAGCCTGAAGAATCACAGGCTCTAAATCACCTCGGATACATGTTGGCAGACCAAACCACACGTTACAAAGAAGCGCTGGGGTTGATTGAGCGAGCAATTAGTATTTCCCCAGATGATCCCGCTATCATCGACAGTCTTGCCTGGGCACAGTATAAGTTGGGCCGATACGAGGAAGCACTTGTAAACCTACGCCGCGCCTTCGCTGCTTTTCCCGATCATGAAGTCGCCTCACACCTTGGTGAAGTCTTGTGGATGCTCGATCGAAAAGAAGAAGCAATCCAGGTCTGGGAAGAAGCGCTCGAAGCAACACCTGACAGCGAGTTAATCAAGGAAGCGATGGAGCGACTTCAACGGCCCTGATGAGTCTATTAGCCTTTCTGCATAATGGAATAACCTAGCGGAGCCTCTCCGAATGAGTTCATTCTTGCTTTATTTGGTAACATCTCTGTGCGAAAAGAACCATGCGTTTTTTGCAAGCCTAATCATGGTCGGGCTCATGAGTGGTTGCACCAATCTAGCGCCTCCTGCTGTTGACAATAATAACTGGATAGATCAACGCAGCCAGTTACAGGACCTTGAATCCTGGCAACTACGCGGTAGAGTCAACGTCCGCTATGACAACGAATCGCACACACCTCGCATTCAATGGCAACATGAAGATCGGGATTATAGGATACGCTTGTGGGGCACTTTCAATGTTAGCAATACCACACTTGTAGGTCGCCCCGGCTTTGTTACCTTTGAGCAGGATGGGCGAGTACTGACAGCTGCCAGTCCAGAGGAGCTTATCCTGCAACAGCTGGGTTATGAATTACCAGTGTCTTACCTGGAGTTCTGGATCAAGGGAATCCCGGCACCGTATTCCTTAGCTAACCTCGAGTTTAACGAATTGAATCAGCTAGTCTCTATTAACCAAGACGGCTGGACAGTCACTTATACCGATCCTCGCCAGTACGGACTGGTTACTCTGCCTCGCCGAGTAGAAGTCACTCGCCCCCGCAATGATATTCGGTTACGCTTCATTGGGCTGAACTGGTCTCTGGATCAATCCTTCAACTAATGTCTGTTTCCAGACTTACCTTTAGGGCAAATGCCAAACTAAATCTATTTCTCCATATCACTGGCCGCCGACCAGACGGCTACCATAAGATACAGACTCTATTCCAATTACTGGACTATGGAGATACGCTAGAGGTCGAATCAGCTGAACCCGGCTCTCTCTCATTGCATCTATCAGATGGCCCATTATCCGGCAAGGTGCCAATGGACTCTAACCTTGTAATGAAGGCAGCTCATGCTCTCCTTAAGTTTACTGGAAGAAACAATCTAGGTGCCCGTATAAGTCTTAAAAAACGCATCCCTCTGGGTTCCGGGATGGGCGGAGGTAGTAGCGACGCTGCTGCTACTCTATTGGCTCTTAATACGCTGTGGCGACTGGAATTGCCCCCTGAGCGGTTGCTTGAAATAGGTATGAAACTGGGTGCCGATGTGCCGATTTTTTTAGGTGGTAGAACCGCCTGGGCAGAAGGTATTGGTGATCAACTGCAGCCCGTTGAACTAGAGCCAGCCTGGTACCTCGTTGCCACACCTCCTTGCGAGGTTTCTTCAGCTGAGATTTTTTCTCATGAACAATTGACACGGAACTCGCCAGCCATCAAAATTGCCGACTTTCTGGCCGGCAGGGCTAAGAATGACTGCGAACCCATTACCAAAAAGCTTTATCCGGAGGTGGATGAGACTCTCAAAATATTGAGCCGGTTCGGAGAAGCAAAGATGACTGGTACGGGCTCTAGCGTCTTTTTAACTTTCCCGAACGAGTTCTCTGCCAAAGACGTAAACACAAAATTACCAGCTAAATTACAAAGATTTGTAGCACAAGGCATTAGTAAGCAACCTAAAGGTTTTTTTAATTAGTAAATGGCGTTATAAGTAGGCGCTAGGAATCAAACATCTAGAATAAGTTTTTAGAGTTTAATGGGGTGTCGCCAAGTGGTAAGGCACAAGGTTTTGATCCTTGCATTCGTTGGTTCGAATCCAG
>PARV01000050.1 GCA_002712055.1 Gammaproteobacteria bacterium
GCCAATACCATCTGCAGCACCGGTACAAACACCTTCAAATAGAGCGAGCACAGATTTAACTCTTGGCACTGCATCTAGTGCTTGTACCAAATGCATTTCAGAAGTACCGGGATTTGCTATACAAAACTCAACGCCGCAATCGGCGAGAGTATTTATCAGTGCAGTAGCGCCGTTCATGTTATCGTGCTCAATACTCGCTATTGGATTCGTTTAACAGTTATCTCGAAAAGCTGAACATCATAGCATTTAAAGTATTAAACACTAATGCCTATTACTAACGAACAAAAAGAATTCGCCGCCTATGTGGTTGATCTCATGCAATCAATAGGGCCTGTGTACTCGAAACGGATGTTTGGTGGGTTTGGGGTTTTCCTGGATGGAATGATGTTCGGATTGATAATGATTAATACCCTGTATTTGAAAGTGGATGAAGAGAATCTAAAGGAATTTGATGAGCTGGGCCTAAAGCCTTTTACTTACAAGAAAAAGGGTCAGGAAATGAAACTTTCTTACTATCAAGCTCCAGAAGAAGCGATGGAGAGCATGGAAATCATGCGCGCGTGGGGTAACAGGAGTTTCGGTGCTGCGCTCAGGACGGAGGCGCGCAAATCTCGAATAGGGAATAAGGGTAAAAACCTGGAAAATAGAGATACGCTAACGCTCTAATTTACATGTAGATATCAGTTACTTATTACTGTTGCCAATTTAACGAAGTAACCGGTACCTAACGAACTTTCATACACTTTAATTCTGATAATGCCTATTGAATAGGTTAGAATTCAGCCAGTTTAAAACTCGGATTTTTAAGAATTTGTTGGGGGAAATGATGAAATTACGTGTGTTGACGCTTGCGATCGTAACTACTTTGCTTACAGGAATTATTCAAGCCCAGGATGAAGCTTACGTGGTACCTCGCACGGAATGGGGACAGCCCGATCTTCAAGGAGTATGGAATTTCAGTTCATTTATTCCGCTCGAGCGTCCAGCATTTTTCGGTGACAAGGAATTTCTTACCGAGGAAGAAATAGTTGCTCTAGCGGCTCAAACAGAAGCTGGATTGGAAGCAATCAATAATATAGGTGTCGGTGGCTACAATACTTTCTGGGTTGAGATGGGGGGCGATCGTGATAATCGTACCTCATTGATTACTCACCCTGAAAACGGACGCTTACCCGAAACTGTTGAAGGTATTCCTGTCCAGGTTGGAGGGCTTGGTCCTGACGAGCCGGGCACACGACCAGTGCGTATGGTAGTAGGTGGTATTGCTAAGGATGGTCCGGAAGACCGTGGATTATCGGAGCGCTGCATTGTTGGCTTTAATGCGGGCCCTCCATTTACACCAAATTTATATAATAACAACGTACAAATAATTCAAAACAACGATACCGTCGTTATCATGACTGAAATGGTTCATGATGCACGCATCGTTCCGCTTGATAGTAGAGATCATATTAGCGGTAACATACGCCAATGGAGCGGCGACTCTAGGGGATACTGGGTTGACGATACACTAGTTGTTGAAACCCGGAACTTCAATGCTCAGACCCAAAGCTTCGGTGTTTATGGCACTGCGGAGCATAAGCTTCTAACCGAACGCTTTACTCGAATTGATCCCTACACGGTTGAATATGAGTTTACGGTGGATGATCCGAGCACATTCAAAGATAAGATTACGGTGATGGTCCCCATGGCAAAGGTTGACGGCTTAATGTATGAATATGCTTGTCATGAAGGGAATTATGGCATGCTGAATACTTTGCGCGGAGCAAGAATGGAGGAACGCCGCGCGGCTGAAAATAGTCGATAGGCTATTATAGTTCCTAGAAAGAGGCCGACGTAGCCGGCCTCTTTTCCTGAAAGGGAGCATTAGAAGGTCCACCTAAGGTGTAATTTTGATTTTGATTCAGACTTTTATAAATAAAGGCTGTTTATAGGGCCGAACTTTGTTCTCAGCGTGTCGACCTGACATTGATTCTATTCTTACAAGCTTCGGTTGATCGAGTCTAATTGTTTGATAAGATAAGATTTTTGTTATATAGCCAAGAGTCCCTGGTCGCATGATTAAAAATAGGCATATGACAGCCTTTCGATTAATACGGCTCTTTGTATTTATGTATTTGCTGCCATTGCCGGCACTGTCCCAACAAGCGCCTGTAGAAACCCTCCAATATCAGGTTCCCGTTGACATGAGTGGTGTCTATTTTTACCTAATTACGGTAGATGTAGGTGACATGGTGTGGGATAACTTTGGTCACACGGCGCTGAGGGTCTACGACGAGAATACCAATACCGATACTGTCTTCAATTGGGGAGTTTTCGACATTAGCGGGGGAGTGGGCGTATTTTCATGGAATTTCTTTAAAGGGATTATGAACTACCGTTTAGCAACTAATACACCTTCACAGGAATTTGCCATGTACAGGGAGCAACAACGGACTGTGTGGCAGGATAAACTTAACCTGAACAATCCCCAGAAAGAAATACTCTACCGCAGGCTTATGTGGAACTTGGAACCGGAAAATGTGGAGTATGCTTACCAATACTTCTTTGATAATTGCACGACCAAGGTGAGGGATTATCTTGATGAGGCTCTGGCGGGCAAGATCAGTCGGCAATATATGGGGTTTACTGACAAAACTTTTCGGGAACAGGTCCAATCGCACTACCAATCGGTGCCACTTATCGCTCTTTCACTTGATGTATTGATGAACAGCAACATCGATCGAACTGTGACCGAATGGGAAGGTATGTATCTGCCTCTGCAGCTCAGACAGCGTTTATTGAATGTTCAATCTGACGTGGCGGAAAATGGTGAACAGTTAATGTTGCTGAGCGAATCCCAGGTCATCATGGAATTTCCAGCGCCTACTATTGAGACAAATGGTTACTACGTTTCATCCTTAGTATTGTGGACTCCCGTAATATTACTCATGCTAAGTTTGAAGAGAATACGTCAATCGTACTTTGCCAATTATGCTCGCGTCGGATTAAAAATACCTAGAATAAGTTTCAGGATTCTAGGAATGCTGGGATTGTTAACTGCGGTCTTTAGTGGGGTATACGGTATTATAATGCTGGGGAGTTGGTTTGTGTCTGATCACATCGATACGCATCACAATTTGAATCTGTTGCTATTCTGGCCAACAGATCTGTTAGGTATTCTGGTTGCCCTTCGTTGGCTTTTCTTTTGTAAACCATGGTTAATGACTCATAACAGCCAACCCTTTATCAACTACTACCTGCTTGTGCATGTTGTGGCAATGGTTATCTACGCCGTTATTATGGTTTTTGGTCTCGCCGCCCAATCAATTTCGGCTATAGCGATCTATTTATTGCCTGGATTTTTTCTATATACCGTGTTGATCTGGTTAGTAGGGTTCGCTCCGGCAAAGCCGAAAGATGTGTTCTTTTAAAGCGTGCCGAATTGTGACGACTATATTAAAAAGTTCAGAAGCGATTCGAGCAGATGAACTAGATCCTCTTGCACAGAAGGTGGCTGATGCAGCGGCTCGCTTACCTCAGTTGGAAGAGGTCAGCGTCGAAGAGGCTCGCGCTTTGCGTGAGGAGCGGGGCAATCCATTTGCACCAGCATCTTGCGATCTTGCAGATATTAGCGATCACGAGTTCCAAGTAAACGGGGGGACGATACTGGGTCGCGTCTATACGCCCCACAATAGGAAGGAGGGCTTGCTACCCGGCATGGTTTTTTACCATGGTGGTGGGTTTGTACTTGGTAATGTAGAGCAATACGACACCGTCACACAGCGTATAGCCCTTCACAGTGGCTGTATTGTGGTTTCAATAGATTACCGACTGGCGCCGGATCGCAAGATAAAGGGGATACATCGAGACGGTTTCGACGCTTATCAATGGGTATTCAACAACTCCAACTCTCTGGGTATTGACTCTGGCCGCATTGCCGTTGGAGGTGACAGTGCTGGTGGCAATCTTACTATTGGGGTAATCCTACTTTGCAAAAAACACGACTTCTCAATGCCCAGTTTTCAAGTATTAATTTATCCTAGCGTAGACCTACCAATGAGCTATCCCTCCGTGGAGGAGTTTGCATCAGGTTATTTTCTAACAAAAGAAGGCATGAAGTGGTTTAGAAGTCACTACTTACAAACTCCAGAACAAGCCTATGAGGCGGAATTACTTTTTTTGGAACAAGATCTGAGCGGTCTGCCACCGGCTTTTATTATTACGGCTGGATTTGATCCCTTGAGAGACGAAGGCAAAGCCTTCGCAGATCGACTCTCTGAACACAATGTGCCGGTTAAGCATATTTGCTACACTGACATGATCCACGGTTTTCTCTCCTTCTCAGGTGGTATTAGTGCTGGAATGGATTTGATCGAAGAGATTGGGAACGAGTTACAGGAAAACCTTTTTATAGGTTAAATTGCGACCAAAAAAAAGCCGAACTCGAAAGATCGACTTAGTCTTCCTAAACTGGTTAAACGTTAATCGATAATTTCGACTCTTCGATTGCGCTGGTAGGCTGCTTCAGTAGCTCCGCGATCGGCCGGGCGCTCCTCGCCGTAGCTGACAGTTTCAACTTGGTTGCGAGCGGCACCGTTAACAATCATATAATTCATAATAGCGTTTGTGCGACGTTCCCCTAGAGCCAGATTATACTCTCGTGTACCACGCTCATCAGCATGGCCTTCTAGACGGATTTGTTTGCTGGGATTAGCGGCCAAGTCTCGCGCATGATAGGTCAAAACGTCGCGATCTGCCGATCGAAATTCGGCTACGTCAAAATCAAAATAGAACACTTTGGTCGCTAGCGCAGAACGCATCATACGTTCCTCGGCAGCAGCTGCCCGTCTCCTCGCCTCGTCTTCTAGTTCCTGGGCACGACGTGCGGTTGCATCTACATCTGATTCATTGGTCTCTACGACTTCTTCAGGAATGACTTCTTCGCTGCTGGAACTGCAAGCGACAAATCCACTGAACGCAAAAAGTACCAGTACCAATTTTATTAGGTGAACTATTTTCATGGCTGCTCCTTCAAAATCCCTTTAAAACTCCAATCATTAAACTAAATCGCGGTTGGAAAGGCATGGGAAAATTACGCGTATATACAGTATCCTGAATACAAGCTTCAGCATACCCCATCTAGTCGGGTAAATCCATTGTATAAACTCAGCTTTAGTTACTCTGAAAGGCCCAGATTCACTGGGATTTTCCCTGCAAATATTTTCGAGCAATTGTTCTATTACCGGTTATCAAAAACCCGCAGAAATGGTAATCTTCGCTCTTTTTAAAATCCACCAAAAACAGCCAGGGATGTTCCATCTCTTCGTGATGGACGGACCGAATTAGCCTAGTTAAGGCCGATATAAGTAATTCTGGCGATGAGGATAGAAATAATGAATGCTGATTTTACCTCTGAAGAATTGGCGTTCCAGAAAGAAGTAAGAACCTTTCTGGAGAGTGAGTTCCCACTTGAATTCAGGACCAAGATCGACGCGAACAGGCGTTTGAGTAAGGAAGAAATAATTTGCTGGCAGAAAATTCTTTACAAGAAAGGATGGGCAGCACCTACCTGGCCAGTTGAATTCGGAGGTACTGGGTGGAGCCAGATTCAGCGGCATATATTTGCGACCGAAATGGGTCTGATTGGTGCACCCGAGCCCGTGCCTTTTGGTATGAAGATGGTAGCGCCCATCATAATGGAATATGGAACTAATGAGCAGCAAAAACGTTTTCTGCCCGACATACTTGAAAGCAACGCGTGGTGGTGCCAAGGGTATTCTGAGCCAAATTCAGGCTCCGATCTTGCTTCTCTAAAAACCACCGCGGTCAGAGAAGGGGATGAATACATCGTTAATGGAGCCAAGACTTGGAATACCTATGGTCAGTATGCTGATTGGATCTTCTGTCTAGTTAGAACTGACAACACCGTGAAGAAGCAAGAGGGGATAAGTTTCTTGCTTATTGAAATGTCATCGCCGGGTATTACTTTAAGGCCGATAGTTCTACTAGATGGTCATCCTGAAGTTAATGAAGTTTTCTTTGATGACGTGAGGGTGCCAGCAAATAATCTCATTGGGGAGGAAAATAAGGGCTGGACTTATGCCAAGCTACTACTCACTCATGAACGAAGCAATATTTCTGGAGTCCCCCGTGGGAAAAGGCGTTTGGGGGCGCTAAAACGCATTGCAGCTGATACCGATGACGGATTCGGCGGCAGCATGCTCGAAAATTCGAGTTTCAAGAAGAAAGTTGCAGAAGTTGAGATTGAGTTGCGAGCGTTAGAGTATTCAGAGTTACGAACACTTGCGGCTTTAAGTGTGGGCAAAGCGCCAGGTCCGGAATCCTCAATACTCAAGATTGTTGGTACTGAACTTTCGCAGGAAATAGATGAGCTCTTTGTGGAATTAGCAGCTTATAGTTGTCTTCCGTTTGTGCCAGAACAATTCGAGGATGGCTTTCAAGGTGTTCCTCTTGGCCCAGGCAATTCTGCATACGCGGCCTTGAACTATTTTAATAATCGTAAAGCATCTATTTATGGCGGTTCTAACGAGATTCAACGCAATATTATTTGCAAGCATGTGCTTGGTCTTTAGAAAAACTAAGCCAAAAACGCTACACCAGCGTTAATGAGGTATAAAAGTTGGATTTTTCATACACACAAGAACAACAAATGCTCAAGGAAAGTGTGCAGAAGTTTGTACAAAAAAATTACGCATTCGATGCTCGTAAAAAAATCATTGCCAGTGAAGAGGGGTACAGCAAAGAAAATTGGGAGTTGTTTGCTGAACTTGGTTGGTTAACTGTTCCCTTTAAAGAGGAGGATGGTGGATTTGGCGGTTCAGCTGTGGATCTTACAGTGATGATGGACGAGTTTGGCAAGTCTAATCTGGTAGAACCCTTTACTCCTACAGTCATTCTCAGCGGAGGCTTGATTAGCACGCTGGCAGGAAATGACCAAAAATCTGGACTATTGGGTCCACTCATGGAGGGCAAGTTACAACTAGCTTGTGCATACGCTGAGGCTGACAGTCGGTTTAACCTTTCTAGTGTAAGTACAACAGCGACTGTTGAAGGAGACCAGGTAAATATAGAGGGTGGCAAGATAAATGTTCTGAACGCTTCTAATGCTGATAAGTTACTTGTAGTAGCGCGCGAATCAGGAGGTCGGACCGACCGAGAGGGTATCTCCATATTCCTTGTCGATAGCGATTCTGAGGGCCTCTTAATTCAGCCGTACACGAATGTCGACGGTAAGAAAGCGGCTCAGGTTGGCTTTGCATCGGTTAGTATTCCTCTAACCGCTAGGCTAGGGAAGGCTGGCCAAGCTTTGTCCGCTTTAGAAACTGTAGTTGACCGGGCGACAGTTGCTGTCAGCGCAGAAGCAGTTGGTGCGCTCGAGGTTTTATTACAAAAAACAGTGGAATATAGTAAGACGCGAAAGCAGTTTGGCTCACCTATTGGGACCTTCCAGGCTCTACAGCATCGCATGGCAGATATGTTTATCGAGTGCCAATTAGCACGATCCATTGTGATCATGGCTGCTATGAAGCTCGACGGCAGTGATAGTGACGTAGAGAAAAGTAAGGCCGTGTCTGCTGCAAAGAGCCGTGTAGGTAAGGCCATAGAGAAAGTTGGACAAGAGGCCATACAGATTCACGGCGGTATCGGTATGACAGAAGAACTCGACGTGGGGCATCTGTTCAAGCGTGTGACAGCTATCGACATCCAGTTTGGTAACTCCGACTATCACACCGCAAAATTTGCGTCTCTCTAGTCCAGAGGGATCCTGTAATGAGCGAATTAATTTTTGTTCGTCATGGGCAGGCTTCCTTCGGAGAAGATTCCTATGACAAACTCAGTCAGCTGGGTATCGAGCAGGTACGAATACTTGCCCGGCATTGGCAACAAACAGGCGAACAATTTGACTTCCTCTATAGCGGCACTCTGCAGCGCCAGAAGGAGACGGCTGCGGAGTTAATGTCCCTTGTCAAAAATAATCAGGTTGAACCAATTGAACATTCTTGGCTTAATGAATACAACGCTGATCCCCTTATTCAAATTTACCTGCGTAGTCATTCAGTTAACGAGGGCCTCGATCCGAAATTGAGTTGGCCTATAAGAGAGGAAAGTCTGTTTCAGCGGATTTTCGAAGCAGCGACATCAAAGTGGATACGCGATGAACTTGAGCCAAGTGATCAGGATCGAGAATTTGAGCAGTGGTCCAAGTTCCGCGAGCGAGTACACAGTGTCTTGGATGAGCTTATGGCCAAGCATCGCTCGGGTAGCCGAGTGTTAATCTCCACCTCTGGAGGTGTCATAGCGATGGCATTGCAAAGGGTATTACAATTTCCCGATGAGCAGGTGATTAGCATTAACTGGATGGTGCATAACAGTTCAGTAACCCGAATCAAATACGGAAATGGTAAGATCTCGCTCACACAATTTAATAGCCTTCCGCACCTTGAGAGGAAAGGCTTGAACCATCTGGTCACCTACCGGTAAACAAATTGACAGGGTTAGCTAAATAACCAAGGAATTGTTTTGATAGCTAGTGACTTAATCGACAGGACGAGTAGTGTCAGAGAAGGGGAAGAACTGGATCTCTCTGCACTTAAGGAGCATCTCGAACCTGTATTGGACACCAATATAGGCGCACTGCAAATCAAGCAGTTCCCAGGGGGGCACTCCAATCTTACTTATCTATTAACTAGTGGTAATGAGAGCTGGGTACTACGACGACCGCCTTTTGGCAGTACCGTAAAGAGTGCCCATGACATGTCGCGTGAATATAAAATTCTATCGGCACTTAAAGACGTTTATCCCTATGGGCCAGTACCTCTGTATTTTTGTACCGATCACAGCGTTATTGGCTGCGATTTTTATTTGATGAATTATATCCGGGGGTTGATCATCCGCCGCGATTATCCTAAAAATCTAAATCTTTCACCTACTCAGATCAGAGAACAGTTGTTTAACTTCTTTGATGTGCTCGGTGAGTTACATTCTGTTGATCTAGTGGAGGCCGGCCTTGATAAATTTGGTAGACCTGAAGGCTATGTCAGACGGCAGGTTGAAGGATGGTGCAAGCGTTGGTCGGATGCCGTGACTCCGGACACGGTTAATTGCGATGTTACCATTCAGTGGCTCAACGACAATATGCCGCCAGAGAGTGGTAAAGCAAGCGTGATCCATAATGACTATAAGATGGATAACGTGATTTTTGACGTGGAGAATCCATTAAATATGATTGGTGTTCTTGACTGGGAAATGGCTACAGTTGGAGATCCATTAATGGACCTTGGATGTACCCTGGGTTACTGGACTCAGGTAAATGATCCAGACTTCTTCCGCAATTCCCGCACAATGCCTTCAGATTTGGAAGGCGCTCCAACTAGAGCCGAAATTATAGATCGCTTCCAGCAGCAGACCGGCCTGGCGATGGACAATTTCCCATTCTATTTTTGTTTTGGATTATTTCGCCTGTGTGTTATCGGTCAGCAGATTTATTATCGCTACTATCATGGCTTAACCAAGGACGAGCGATTTGCTGGATTTCTTAAAAAAGCCCATGTGCTTCAACGAATGTGTGAACTCATAATCCGGGGTGAAATAAAAACCTAAGGACAGAATTATGTCATTTAATATTAACAAACTGTTTTCTATCGAAGGTAAGACGGCAGTAGTTACCGGAGGCTCCCGAGGTATCGGCAAGATGATAGCGGAAGGATATGTAGAAAATGGTGTGAAAACCTATATCACTGCGCGTAAAGCCGAGGCTTGTCAGCAAACTGCGGAAGAATTGTCAAAGAAAGGTGAATGCATAGCATTTCCCGCTGATCTTTCTTCCAAGGAAGGCCGCGATAGCTTTGTACAGGAAATTAAATCTCGTGAAAATAGTCTCGATATTTTGGTAAACAATGCCGGAGCGGCTTGGGGCGCAACTTTTGAAGAATACCCCGACGAAGGCTATGACAAGGTCATGGACATTAATGTTAGGGCTATCTTCATGCTGACTCGTGACTTGATGCCGCTGTTGGTTAAGGATGCTACCTCGGAGAACCCGAGTCGTGTCATCAATATCGGTTCAATCGATGGTCTGCGTGTCTCAAGCACTGACAACTTCGCCTACGGCGCCAGTAAAGCAGCTGTGCATTTTCTGACCAAGAATTTGGCGGTTAGGTTCGCTTCGAAAGGGTTGACGGTAAATGCGATTGCACCAGGACCCTTCGAGAGCCAAATGATGGATTACATGCTAACTAATTTTCGTGACCAGATTGAGTCCCAAAACCCGATGGGTAGGATTGGTTGTCCGGAAGATATGGCTGGTCTTGCCATTTATCTCGCTTCGGAGGCAGCGAAATACATGACAGGCCAAGTCATCGCTCTAGATGGTGGAAGCAACCTGGGGTCGCGCCAGGAACGATTCGCTGGCTAGTAGGCTGAACGCCCCAGATTCAGAGCGGATGAGCTTAAACTCGTTTAATTCCCAGCCTCGCAGTGGTACTTTTACCGGTCTTGAATGAATATGCAACCATATAACCCGCGGGTGATATTGATTGACTAAGTCCAGAACCCAGCTCTTACCAAGGAATGTGGTAGCCTGCATGGCCTTTATCAGTGGTTTTTCTATCATGACAATTGAAATGCTGGGGGCTCGAATTTTGTCACCTTATTTTGGGGGCAGCATGTCGGTATGGGGCAGTATTATTACTATTTTTATGTTGGCGCTGGCGATGGGTTATCTAATCGGTGGCAAATTATCGACAAGAAATCCTAACGCAGTTACGTTTGCGGTATTTTTCATCGGGGCAGCTGTCTTTTCGCTGCCTGTGATTTTATTCGCAAATGCAATTATGGAGCCAATTTTTCTTGCCATTGAAGACCCTCGTTACGGATCCCTTTTTGCCTCAATTCTCCTCTTTTTCATTCCTACCGCCATCTTGGGTATGATCTCACCATATTCTGTTCGTTTACTGGTTGAGACACATGAACATAGTGGTCATATGGCAGGTTTTTTATACTTCATATCTACCCTAGGTAGCGCTGCCGGGACCTTAGCAACCAGTTTTTATTTTGTACTGTGGTTAGAGGTAAACCAGATCTTATGGGGTGCCGTGGCAGCCTTGATTACAGCTGGTTGTATAATTCTTCTGGCGCACTATGCACAAACTTCCCAATCTGTAAAACAGACCAGCCGGTATGAAAACAAACAGGCTTAACCTAAAACTACTAATTGGACTAGGACTGGCCTGCCTTATGACGCTGAGCGGTTTCCCTGCTGTGGGGGAAACAATTCATGAAGAACGGTCTAAGTATCGGGACATTACTGTTACCCAAGTCAGAGATAGGCGTTGCCTTTTGTTCAATGTGCATCGAGGTGATCGTAACCAGACATGTATTCTGATCGATGATCCCGACCGCTTGGTTTTTGATTACACTCGCATGACCTTTGCGGGCTTACTACTGCAGCCTAAACCGGAACGAATTCTAATTATTGGTCTGGGTGGCGGTTCGATACCACTAACTTTTTCTGACCTCTTTCCGAATAGCAGAATTGACATTGTGGAAATAGATGAAGCGGTCGTCGACGTGGCTAAGGAATTTTTCTTCTTTAGAGAAACAGAGAACATGAAGGTGTTCGTGGATGATGGACGACCTTTTATCAAACGGGCTGGTATTCGTAACGAAACCTACGACTATATCGTGTTGGATGCTTTTAGCGGTGATTACATCCCGGAACACATGCTGACTCTGGAGTTTTTAGAGGAAGTAAAGCGCATCTTGAGTCAAACTGGTGTCCTGGTAGCAAATACGTTTTCGACAAGCCGTCTCTATGACCACGAATCGGTGACTTATCAGCGCGCGTTTAATGAATTTTTTAATTTCAAGTTACCGTCGTCTGGAAATCGCATTATCATTACACAAGCAGATTCATTGCCTCCAAGAGGCGAACTTGTCGCTGAGGCGCAACGCATTGCAGGAAAAATGGAGAAGTATGGGATTCCGCTTTTGGACTATCCTCGACGCCTATCTGCGCGGGTAGACTGGGACATGAGTCGCCGCATTCTGACAGATCAGTATTCTCCGGGAAACTTACTAAGAGACAACTAGGAGCTCATTCAGATTATGAAAAAATTTACAAATTACCTTGGTATATTTTTCTCGTTGACAATCAGTTTTTATAGCTTTGCCGATGTAACCATTAAATCAGATGTGGTTTACGGGCACAAAGATGGTTTAGCGTTGATCTACGATGTCATCAAACCAGACAATGCTAATGATGCAGCTATAGTCTTCATGATGAGTGGCGGTTGGTTTTCACGTTGGACACCAGCGGAGCTTGTATCGCAGCGCTTCGAGGACATGCTTGATGCAGGCTTCACAGTCATCCCCGTTTATCACGGCAGTGCGCCCCGCTATCACGTCCCTGATGCCTATTCTGATGTAAGTCGAGCGATCCGCCACATAAAACTGCGTGCTCAACAGCATGGTATCGATCCGGACAGAATTGGTGTTACTGGCGGTAGCGCAGGCGGGCATCTGTCATTGATGGTAGGTCTTGATGCTGATGCCGGTGATCCGAATTCAGATGACGAAGTTATGCGGCAAGATAATTCCGTGGCTGCTGTAGTCGCATATTTTCCTCCGGTAGATCTGCGTCAACTTGCTGGCCCCGGTTCTTGGTCGGAAAGATTTCCGGCGTTAAATTTCGATCCAGAAAAGGCTGAATCGATTTCTCCAATCCTGCATGCTGATCCCGATGATCCTCCAACACTATTGATTCACGGTGATGCAGATGGCCTTGTCGGCATTGAAAATTCAGTAATGATGCAGGAGGAATTTCAGAGCAAAAATGTTGAGTCCCAATTTATCACTATTCCTGGAGGAGGGCATGGGTTCCAAGGTGATGACGCACAGCTTGCTGACTCGGCTCGTCTCGAGTGGTTCAAGAAGCATCTGCTATAAAAGAGGTTAGGAAATTTCTATAGTGTGGCCGCGAGGCGAGTGCCCTGATCGATAGCTCGCTTGGCGTCCAGCTCTATAGCCACGTCAGCTCCGCCAATAAGATGGAAGGACTTTTGAAGTCCTTCGCTTAGTTCTTGCAGGGGCTCCTGGCCAGCACAGATCACCACATTATCAACCTCGAGTACTCTGGGTTCATCACCCACGAACAAGTGTAGTCCCTGATCATCAATACGTTGGTAAGCACAGCCCGCTAACATTTTTATTCCACGCTTTATTAAACCAAGTCTATGGATCCAGCCGGTGGTTTTACCTAGATTCTTGCCCAGTCCTTCGGCCTTCCTTTGACAGAGGTAAATTGTCCGAGGGGAAGGGGTAAACTTCTCTTCGATTCCCTCGATTCCACCGCGGGCTTGCAGGTTCATGTCGATTCCCCATTCTTGCATGAATATCGGTATGTTAAGGCTAGAAGGGTCGCCGTTATGAGAAAGGTATTCAGCCACGTCAAAGCCGATGCCGCCGGCGCCGATGATGGCTACCTGCTCTCCGATTTCTATGTCTCCATTGATAACATCTGTGTAATTTACTACTGAAGGATGGTCTATGCCCTCTATTATTGGGACACGTGGCACTATTCCGGTTGCCAGTATTATTTCGTCGAAGTCGGAGTTATTTAGTTGAGTGACTGTCACTCTCGTATCCAGCTGGACGTAAACGCCGAGTTTGTCCAGTTGTCTTTTGTAGTAGCGCAATGTTTCATCAAATTCTTCCTTCCCAGGAATTCTCCTGGCCAGGTTAAACTGTCCTCCTATTCTGTCTTTGGCTTCGAACAGAGTAACTTTGTGACCACATTCCGCTGCGGTTATCGCTGAAGCGAGTCCGGCTGGCCCAGCTCCAACTATAGCCAATTTCTTGCTTTGCTTTGTCTTAGTAATACTTAGTTCAAGTTCGTGGCAGGCGCGGGGGTTAACCAGGCAGCTCGTTAGTTGTCCATCAAAGATGTGATCTAGGCAGGCCTGGTTGCAGCCGATACAGGTATTTATGTCATCCGCTCTACCGGCAGCCGCTTTATTGACAAATTCCGCGTCGGCTAACAGCGGTCGCGCCATGGATACCATGTCAGCATCTCCACGGGCCAGCACTTCTTCAGCAATTTCTGGAGTGTTTATCCGGTTGGAGGTAATGACCGGTACAGAAAACTTATCCCTGAATCGGGTAGTCACCCAGGTGAACGCGGCCCTGGGGACCTTCATTGCTATAGTGGGAACCTGGGCTTCGTGCCAGCCGATGCCTGTGTTAATGATAGTAACTCCAGCATCGCAAAGAGCTTGCCCAAGGGTTATTACCTCTTCGTGGTTACTACCACCTTCCACCAAGTCCAACATAGAAAGGCGAAAGATGATTATGAAATTATCTCCAATTTTTGCCCGCACACGTTTTATAATTTCTAATGGCAAGCGGATACGGTTTTCGTAGCTACCACCCCATTCATCATTACGGTGGTTAGTCCGCTTCACAATAAATTCATTAATGAAATAGCCTTCCGAACCCATAATTTCAACACCGTCATAACCGGCTTGCTGCGAAAACTCTGCAAAGTCAACAAAAGCTTCGATTTCTTCTTCGATAACTTCGGTTGTTGCCTCGTGCGGGACAAAGCGGTTAATAGGTGCCTTGATAGGTGACGGGGCGATCAGGTTTTCTGTTCTTGAATAACGTCCAGTATGCAGAATCTGTAGGCAAATCTTCCCATCCTGTTTATGTACCGCATCTGTAATGACTTTGTGTTTTTCTGCCTCATCGGGACGTTTGAATATTGGTTCGACACCTTCTGGCAAGCAATACCTGCTGGCCATGAAACCACCGGTTACGATAAGACCCACACCTCCACGGGCACGCTCCCCATAGAAGGCGGCCATGCGTTGATGGCTGTCAGGTATATCTTCCAGCCCGGTATGCATGGAACCCATCAGTACACGATTTTTCAGTGTGGTGAAACCAAGGTCTAAGGGCTCGAGCAGCCGAGGATAGGGTAATTCAGTGGAACTCATTATTGGGGACTCGGTAGATAGATGGTTTTAATTTCCTAAGGTGTTTAGGAGGAGCGTTTCAATCTCCATCACTTAACCCTCGCGAATTTTAGCTTCAATTAATACGTTTCGCTATAAACTGGTGATTTCAAAGATTAGCTAGCCCCTTTTATCATGTTGCGGGCAATTATGATCTGCTGGATCTGGGAGGTACCCTCATAGAGCCGGAATAGGCGAACATCGCGATAGAAGCGTTCCACAGCATACTCAGACATATAGCCCGCTCCGCCATGAATTTGCACAGCCCGGTCGGCTACCCTTCCCACCATTTCAGTTGCGAATAATTTGCAGGCCGATGACTCGGTGCTGACGTTTTCACCGTTATCGCGCTGGCGAGCAGTCTCGAGAGTCATACATTTTGCGGCGTAGGTTTCGGTTTGAGAATCTGCCAGCATGGCTTGTATAAGTTGCTGTTCTGCAATGGGTTGGCCGAACTGTTTGCGTTGCAACGCGTAATCCAGTGCATCAGTAATCAATCGTTCGGCGACCCCAACGCTAACCCCCGAAATGTGCAAGCGGCCACGATCTAGAACTTTCATCGCGGTAACGAATCCCTCGCCCTCTTCTCCGATCAGGTTTTCTGCAGGTACAGGACAATCCTCGAAGGTTACATCGCAGGTCTTCGAGCCGGCCTGGCCCATTTTTTTATCTACTGGTCCAAGCGTTATACCGGGGGTACCACGTTCGACGATGAAGGAAGAGATACCATGAGCACCCTGAATGTCAGGGTTAGTCCGAGCCATAACATTGAAAGTGTCAGCGATAATGGCGTTTGTAATGTATCTCTTCGTCCCATTCAAAATATAGTGATCGCCTTCGCGTCGAGCAGTGGTTTTGAGTGAAGCGGCATCAGAGCCAGCTTCTGGCTCGGTTAGGCAGAAACAACTAATCCATTCCCCGCTCGAATAACGAGGCAGATATTTCTGTTTCTGCTCTTCAGAGCCATTGAACACTATCGCCGCCGATCCAATTCCATTATTAGTACCCATTACCGAGCGAAAAGCTGGAGAAGTTCGTCCCAGAGCGATAGCTATTAGTATTTCTTCCTCCATGGTAAGTCCGAGTCCGCCATACTCCTCTGGAATGGTTAGTCCGAACAAGCCCAGAGCTTTCATTTCTTTCAGGATGTCTTCCGGCAGTTCGGCTTCTTCTTCGAGCTTGTTTTCATTAGGTACTAGGCGCTCGCGTACAAAGCGTTCGACTAATCCTATAAGCTGACTAATGGTTTCTTGATCTCGTATCATTATCGCCCCCTGAAATCGAGCGGCTAACCTAGCATAACCACTCTCTTTAATCGACTCTACGGTCCGCTATCCTGCTGCTTACAGCGAAATTACTATGCTAGAATGACCGCCTTTGTGTGATCCCTTTCGAGGTTCTCCAGCAGGAGTTGAAACCAACAGACGGGTGGGAAATAGTTCAGTCTTGACATTGAAATTATCCTGCCTCTAAGGGCAGCACAAATTCTGGAAAGAGTCGATTAGTATTCTATGTAGATTACCAAATTTGAAAGGAAAAATTATGTCGGAAGTAGTCAGCTACCAACTTAAAGACAACATCGGTGTTATTAGCGTGAACAATCCGCCGGTAAATGCTCTGGCACAGGCAGTTAGAGAAGGAATTTTGAATGCGATCAATACAGCAAATGAAGACGCTTCCGAGGCTATTTTGCTCGTTTGTGAAGGGCGTACATTTGTTGCCGGAGCTGACATTACTGAGTTTGGTAAGCCACCTAAAGATCCTGGGTTTCCCCTGGTACTTGACGCCATAGAGAATGCTAGCAAGCCAGTAATTGCAGCCATTCATGGGACTGCCCTGGGAGGTGGCTTTGAACTTGCGCTCGCCTGCCATTACCGCTGTGCCTTACCCACCGCGAAAGTGGGACTCCCCGAAGTAAAGCTAGGTTTGCTACCTGGAGCAGGGGGTACACAAAGGGTTCCTAGACTTACTGGTGTTAAGGCTGCGTTAGACATGATTACCAGCGGTAATCCGATTTCGGCCAGTAAAGCTCTGAAAATGACGCTCGTAGATAAAATTATCGAAGGCGATAATCTGGAATTAGGTGGTATTCAATATGCAAAAGAATTAATAGGGTCAAGTGCTCCACTTAAACGTATTAGCGATATTAAGATCGATCCGGCTACTGTCGAGCCTGGTTTTTTTGATAATGCCCGAAAACATTTAGCGAGAAGAGCGCGAGGCCAGATTGCACAGGATAGAATAGTTTCTTGTATCGAGGCAGCAGTCGAATTGCCAATGGGCGAAGGATTGGAACGGGAAAGGGAATTGTTTCGTGAGCTAGTTGCATCCCCAGAATCCGCTGCGATGCGGCACATATTTTTTTCAGAACGGCAGGCGGCCAAAATCCAGGATCTTCCAAAAGGCGCACCGGTGCGAGATATCAAAAAGGTCGCCATCATCGGTGGTGGCACCATGGGCGGTGGTATTGCTATGTGTTTTGCGAACGTGGGTATACCAGTAGTTATGCTGGAAATCAACGATGACGCGCTACAGCGCGGAATGGGTATTATTCGTAAGAACTACAACATTACCGTGCAGAAAGGGAAATTGTCTGAAGATAAAATGGAAGGACGCATCGATACAATTGCCGGGACTACAGACTACCTCGATATCGCTGATGCCGATTTGGTAATTGAGGCCGTCTTTGAGAATCTCGAACTAAAAAAAGAGGTTTTTGGCAAACTAGATGCAGTCTGTAAGCCGGGGGCAATTCTGGCCACAAATACTTCCTATCAGGATGTAGATGCTATCGCTGAAGCTACCCAGCGGCCGCAGGATGTGCTGGGTATGCATTTTTTCAGCCCAGCTAATGTAATGAGGTTGTTGGAAGTGGTGCGTGGGGAAAAAACTGCCGACGATGTGCTTTCAACCGCGATGAAGATTGGTAAGAAAATAGGTAAGGTATGTGCTCTATCTCGGGTTTGTTATGGTTTTATAGGTAATCGCATGCTGGGAGGTTACGGTCGGGAAGCTCAGATGCTGTTGCTCGATGGCTGCACGCCAGAACAGGTAGACTCTGTCCTGGAAGGCTTTGGGATGGCCATGGGTCCGCTGGCTATGGGAGACCTAGCCGGGCTTGATGTGGGGTACAAAGCTCGAGAGGGGCGCACCGATTTACCAGACGATCCCAGACTCTACCGTATGGGCACCTTACTTGTCGAAATGGGTCGGCATGGGCAGAAAACTGGTTCAGGATTTTATAAGTACGATCCAGAAACTCGTCGCCGTGAATCTGATTCGGAAGTGGAAACATTAATAAAGGAAGAAGCTGCTACGCTTGGTGTAGAACAGCGAAAAATTACCGACGATGAGATTCTAGCACGCTGTTTTTACCCTCTTATTAATGAAGGAGCATTGATTTTGGAAGAAGGTATTGCTCAGCGTGCGAGTGATATCGATGTGGTTTATGTGTTCGGTTATGCCTTTCCAGTCGCTAAGGGAGGACCCATGCATTATGCCGACCAGGTTGGCCTGGAAAATGTGTATAACAAAATTCTTGAATTTCGTGAGCGCTATGGAGAACAGTACTGGAAACCTGCACCTCTCTTGCAGAGGTTAGCCGAAGAAGGGAAAACATTCGCCGATTGGGATAAAGAAAAAGAGGTAGGCTAATGATTTCCTATCAAACAAGCGCTCCCGGAGCTCCATTGATTGAAGTGGAATCAAAAACGCCTGAGCCAGAGGGATCCGAGGTGTTGATAAAGACAATAGCGTGTGGAGTATGTCACTCAGATATTCACATGCATGAAGGTGTATTTGACCTAGGCGGTGGTAAGCAGCTTGAAGTTGGACGTGAAGGAATGGTACTGGGGCATGAAATTTTTGGAGAAGTGATCGCGTTGGGACCAGATGCACAAGATGCAGAGATTGGAGATCGACGTGTAGTATTTCCGTGGATCGGATGCGGTGAATGTGCAGCCTGTAAGAGAGGAGATGAACAGTTATGCACTCCAGGTTGTGCTCTTGGTATTGCGCATGCCGGAGGGTTTGCTGATCATGTTATGGTACCTCACAGTCGTTATTTGTTTGATAAAGGGGATGTGATGGACTCCCTAGCGGCTACTTACGCTTGTTCTGGCCTGACCGCTTATGGAGCTCTGAAAAAAATTGGTAAGCTTCATGAAGGCGATGACATCGTGATTATTGGGGCTGGTGGTGTAGGTATGATGGCTATCCAGATTGCCCGTGCTCTCGGAATGGATCCTATAGTTGTTGATATCGATGACGACAAGCTGGAGGCTGCTCGGGCGCTCGGTGTGAACCGAAGTTACAATTCTTCTGAACTTCAAACTGCTAAAGATATCCGACAGACAACTGGTGGCGCTTATGCTGCTTTAGATTTTGTAGGTGCAGAGGCTAGTGTCAGTTATGGTCTTGGCTGTCTACGAAAAGGGGGTATGTTAATCATTGTGGGGCTCTATGGAGGATCTCTGACACTACCAATTCCCTTCATACCAATGAATGCTCGCATAATCCAAGGCAGTTATGTTGGTGGTCTGGAGGATATGGCTGAACTAATGGCTATGGTGAGAGAAGGCAAGATTGCCCCAATTCAAATCACTGAACGTCCTCTGAAAGAAGCGAATCAGGCCTTGATTGACCTTAAAGCCGGCAATGTGCGCGGTCGGCAGGTACTGATCAACGCGTAAATGTTAGCCGGAGAATCCTACTATGTCAGCACTTGAAGGTTTTAGAATTTCAGCTCGCGAAATTACCCGTAACTGATATGAAAAGGCAGACGCTATGAAACCTGTAAAGATTGTCACCACTGTTTTTCTATTTTATGTTGGGATTGTTGCTCTGTTCGAATCCTTGCTGGGCTATTTCCAGCCCGAAGCGGGGACTAGTATGGTAATTACCACGTTTGACAATGAAAATAATGGTAATGATCGTGTAGTCGCAAGACTTGAGAGTAATGGCATGATTTACGTGGCAGCGAATCATTGGCCTCGAGCCTGGTATCGCCAAGCAGCGGCTAACCCAAGAATGACTGTTATTTATGAGGGAGAAACAAGCGAATACAGAGTAATGCAGGTTCAGGGAGAAGAACATGATCGAGTTGATAGTGAAAATAGCTTGGGGCTCGTTTTCCGAATTCTTACAGGATTTCCGCCCAGATATTTTGTTCGATTAGACCCGAACTAATTGTTCTCCTATTTAGTTCGGAAATAACAATGACACCTAATAAAAACCCAGAAATCAAACATTATTACCGCAGCGCCCTAATAGACAGCCAACGCTGGGATAATTTTAAGCCCAGGGAAGACGATATTGTCATCACCACCTCATATAAGACAGGAACAACCTGGATGCAGGGCATCTGTGCATCGTTGGTTTTCCAGGCACCTGAACCTCCCGTGCCGCAAGATCAGCTTTCTCCTTGGCTCGACGCTAACTTTGGTCCAATCGAAGATGTTCTAGCACAACTGGAAGTACTCCAAAACCGTCGTTATATCAAGACTCACTTGCCTCTCGATGGCCTTCGTTTTTTTAAAGAGGTCAAGTACATATTTGTTGGCAGAGATGGCAAAGATGTCTGGATGTCACTGTGGAATCACTGGCACAACATGAGATCGGAAGTTATAGATAATTTAAACAATGTCCCGGGCAGAGAAGGACCACCTTTAGTGCACCCTCCAGAAGACATAGGGTTAGCGTTTGATGAATGGCTGACTCGTGGTTCGTTTCCTTGGGAAAATAATGGTTATCCGTGGTTTTCGCACCTGCATCATGCCAAGACCTGGTGGGAATATCGTCATCTACCAAACATCTTGAATGTACATTACGATGATCTGCAAAAGGATACTGACTCAGAGATGCGCCGAATCTCAGCGTTTCTCGATATTCCGGTTAACGAAGAGCTTTGGCCAACCCTTTTGGCAGGCGTGTCATTTGACTCAATGAAGTCTAATGCAAGTAAGATGGCTCCTGGTGCTACCGAGGGAATTTGGAAAGACACAAGCAATTTCTTTCATAAAGGTACCAATAAGCGTTGGCAAGGCGTTTTAATGGATAAACAGATTGCTGCTTACAATTCTTTGGCACAAGCTGAACTTGGCTCGGAACTTGCCAACTGGTTAGAATTCGGTGGGCACATAGATTAAACTCCTAATATTAGGACTGGTCCAATTAAGAAGGTGTAGATAATGAATAAATTTATATCACGATCCTCTCAAATTTTACTTTTGTTGCTGGCCTTGTTGGTATTTCCTGTCGCGACCTATGCACAAAATACTGATCCCACTCGCTGGGAGGAAACCATGCAACGGTTTGAACAACAAGATCTACTGGACCCACCTCCAGAAGGAGCAATTTTATTGACCGGAAGCTCTAGTATCGCGCGATGGAATGATCAAGCGGCGGCGGCGTTGGCACCGCTAACAGTTATTCCGCGCGGATTCGGAGGCAGCGTGATGGGAGATGTGCTATATCACCTCGAGCGAGTGGCGTTAAAATATAAACCTCGTGCCATCCTTATTTACGAAGGGGATAACGATACGTCTTATGGCATGCCCGAAAATAAAATCCTTGGCCAGCTTAAGCAAATAATTGCGAAGATTCACGATCAACTTCCAACAGCCCGTATTTATGTAATGTCAGTCAAGCCCAGTGTATTGCGGCAGAACGTGTGGTCAAATGCAGAAAAAGTAAATCGGGGTTATGAGGCGATTGCTAAGAACGATCCTTTGGTCTACCACATTGATTCAGCATCACCATTTTTGAAAGCTAACGGCTCAGTTATGACCGACATCTTTGTAGACGATAATCTGCATCTGAATGATATGGGTAACCTGATCTGGGGCTCTACTATTCGTGCCGCTCTTATGCCACAAGAGATACGTCACGAGAAATAGTTTTTGGAAGTGCAGAGAGGTAATAACTCACCTTTCGAAGACATTTAGACTTAGGACAGTTTTATCCGTACAGGTTGATAGTAATATCAAGCAGAAGAAGCCACTAGTTTGTAAGAATTCCGCCGGGCGTCTACGTCGTGCGTGATTGTGACTATCATTAATTCATCTAGATTGAAACACTCCACCAACGCTGCCAATTTTTCCCAGACCTGATCTGGTGTTCCAACTGCTCGCTTTTGTCTGTTGTCAGCCAACGCGGCAAGTTCGCCGTCAGAATATTCGTAGTCTGAAGCTTCCTGAATACTCGGGAAAGGACCGGGATTGCCTCTCAAGAGACGGATAAACCATAAATCCCTGCTTCGGGAAAGTTCCAATGCTTCAGCCTCAGTATCTGCACAGATGGTGAAGACAGTGAGACAAGTATGGGGCTCCCCAAAATTGGGCCCAGGTTTAAATCGTTCTCTGTAATAGTCAAAAATATCAGGTCTTATTAGCGGATTGATGAAGTAAGCAAAGTTGTAAGGCAAACCTGCAGAGGCGGCAAACATAGCGCTATCCTCACTAGAGCCAAGCATCCAAAGTTGAGGGGGGACTTTTACTACTGGGAATGCGCGGGCATGTTCCATACCATGGGTCTTCGGGTCACTATCGTTCAATAAAGCCTGTAGATCTGCCACCATGTTAGGGAAATGTTCTGGACCCAGACGCGAACCATAACGAAGTGCCGCGGCCGTGAAAGGATCTGTACCCGGGGCACGCCCAATCCCTAGGTCGACCCGATCGGGGTACATTGTTTCGAGCAATTTGAAATTCTCTGCAACTTTATAAGGACTATAGTGAGGTAGCATAACCCCACCGGAACCTATACGTATCGTCTTTGTTTCAGCCCCTAACCTGCCTAGAAGTACTTCGGGCGAGCAACCAGCTAAGGCATCAGAAGCATGATGTTCAGCGACCCAGTACCGATAGTAATCCAGCTCATCTGATAACTGTGCAAGGTCAATGGTTTCTTGTAATGCTTCTTTTGCTGTACTTCCTGCCTTTATTGGTGATTGGTCAAGTACTGAAAGTCTTAAGTTTTTAGTCATTGTTTTGAAGCACTGTCCTTGGGGACAACCTCATCTTCATAACGAAAGCGCTTTTTAGTTTAATAAGATATTTACTGATCGATTTGCACTATTTATATTTGGTTAGTCAATAATTGCCTGGTAAACACCGCTGCGGAGTTTCGAATAATCGTCCAGACCCGTAGCAGGAATTATCTGGGTTAGATAGACCACCACTAACTCTTCCAGTGGGTCGACCCAGTATGTGGAATGGTAAGCGCCTCCCCAGCCATACTCACCCACCGAACCTAGAGTGCCACGTTCACCCAGATCGGTGACAATTGAGAATCCCAAACCAAATCCTTGTCCGCTGCGAAAGGGAAGGTCACCGAGATGGTTAGTAGTCATTAATTCGATCGTCTTGCGCGATAGGATTCTTTTGCCATCCAACTCACCTCCATTGAGGGTCATCTGAAGAAATCTGGCGTAATCATTAGCAGTCGAAAGCAATCCAGCTCCACCAGAATAGCTAATCCGGGGACCGTCAATGTACAAGCCTTGGCTACGCATGCCATCTGTAGCAGGAATAGCTTGTATTCCACCTCCAGGCTTTGGTTGATAAACCACCGCTAGGCGGTCGCGCTTGTTTTCCGGCAGGTAGAAGTGAGAATCGCTCATCTCCAGTGGTTCGAAGATTTCCTGTTGCAGGAAATTGTTTAAATCCATTCCGCTAGCTTTTTCTATTACGGCCCCGAGAATGTCGGTGTTATAACCGTAAATCCAAGCGGTTCCCGGATGAGCATCTAGTGGTAGGGAAGCCATGCGGGCTATTGATTCGCCAATGGTTTCGGTTTTATTAGCGAAATACCACCCTTGAAAATCGGCTTCTTCCCATTCCCTAGACGCTGGGCCGGTGCCGTAGCTCATACCTGCTGTATGGGTGAGCAGGTGACGCAGAGTAATCGGGCGTTCAACTGGCTCCAAGTTATAGCTACCGTTCTCATTAGGTACAGCTACTTGCACATTCTCCCATTCAGGGATATATCGGCTAAGGGGATGGCTGATATCAAGCTGTCCCCTTTCGTGAAGAATCATAATGCCCGTGCTGACTAGTGCTTTGGTTTGGGATGCAATTCGAAAAATCGTATCTTCCTTCATGGGATCAGTGGCCTCAATATCACGCATTCCATTCGCCAAGGAATGGGCAATTCTTCCTTTTCTTAGGACCAGTAATACTTGGCCTGCGATCAGATTCTCCTCGACGTAAGAATTAAGTACGGTATCGAGCCGGCCTAATCGCTCTGAGGAGATGCCTAGCTCTTCAGGGCGGGAACGAGAAAGATCTGCAGCGGCTATGGTGCTAGATATCAGCACCGATATTATGAAAATAGCTATCAGGCGAAAATTACTTCTTGGCATGTGTTTATACTCTTGGTTGTGAAACTGGAGAAGATAAGTATAGCGTCTAATTACTAAAGGCAGGTTTGCTATTTTGATCAAGTGAGTTGTCATCATTCTTTTCATTATACCTCCAGCCATTCAGCCCTAACCTCATCCGCTTGCATTAAGCTTGCAGGGGTACCTTCATATACCATTTGGCCATGACCCATGACATATAACCGATGGGAGATATTTAGCGCAATGTTAAGTTTTTGTTCCACCAGCAGAATTGCAACGCCACGATTGGCGATCTCTTGCAACAAGTTAGCAACCTGTTCGACGATTTTAGGCGCTAGTCCTTCAGTCGGTTCATCGATCATTATCATGTCGGGGTCGCCCATCAATGTGCGACACATGCATAGCATCTGTTGCTCACCACCACTCAACACTCCACCATCTATTTCTGCACGGTCTGCTAGATTTGGAAACATGCTAAAGATTTCCTCAACGCTCCAACGTCCGTTCGCTTTACTCGATTTCATTCCCAGTTGGAGGTTTTGACGGGCGGTGAGGGTAGGAAAAATATCCCTATTCTCCGGTACATAGCCAAGACCGAGGTTAGCGATTTCAAAACTTTTCTTGCCGCCAATTTCCTGATTTTTAAATCTTATTGAACCCTGAGGAAGTACCTCTCCCATAATAGCTTTTACAGTAGTGGAGCGACCCACGCCATTTCTGCCAAGCAGACTGACTATTTCCCCTTCCTGTACATTGAAGGTAATACCCTGAAGGATATGACTCTTGCCGTAGTATGCGTGTAGGTCAGAAACTTCAAGCATTTATAGTCACCTCTCCGAGGTAGGCTTCCTGCACTTTCGAATCGGCCCTTATATTTTCGGGCATGTCGCTGGCAATGATTTCCCCATATACAAGCACAGAAATTTTATCTGCAACATCGAATACGATATTCATGTCATGTTCTACCATTATGAGTGTTTTGCCAGCAGTGACACGCCTTATCAACTCAACTGTGTTTTGCGCTTCGCTGCGACTCATTCCAGCAACCGGTTCGTCTAGCATAATGATCTCGGCATTGCTGGCAATGGCTATGCCAAGCTCTAAGGCACGTTGTTGGGCGTAGGCTAACTCACCTGCTGGATAATGCATCTTATCTTCCAGGCCGATCTGTTCAAGCACTTGAATTGCTTTTTCATTTAATTCACTTTGTTTGCCCATAAGATGCCAAAATGAATAATTGTATCCATTTGGCCACAGAAGGGCGCAGCGGATATTTTCAAAAACATTCATGCGGGCAAAGATATTCGTGACCTGGAAGCTTCTGGCCAAACCTAGGCGGCTAATTTCAAAGGGGGGCTTATTTTGTATTTCTTGACCTTTGAACTCAATAGTGCCAGCTGTCACATTATAAAGACCGCTTATGAGATGAAAGAGTGTGGATTTCCCCGCGCCATTGGGACCGATAATAGCGTGTCGTTCACCTTGTTCTATATCCAGGTTCACACCTCGGACAATTTTAGTTTCTCCGAAGTTCTTACGAACAGCTTTTAAAGAAAGCACGGTCATTTTCCAAAGCTCTCTTTTTCCGGGATTGTATTTGCCCTCTCCCATGCGTCCTTTAGCTGGGGTAGTAAAAGGCGAACGGCATAAAATGAAGAACAAGCTATAAATAGAGTGATTAGCCAGGTTGCAAGGCCAGATGGGTTCAATTCCATCCACAAGTAGTGAAATACCTCTTCTTCGGTATGGCTCATTTCAATCATGGCGACGCAAGCCATTAGAAATAGGGAAGACGGGATACTAGTAATCAGGTAAGGCATTACTAATGAAGAGAGTTTGCCCCGAACCCAAGCTATCTGGTGCATCATGATAAACCCGGCGAATCCCCTTGGTAGAAATAACACTGTAAGCACGAACATAATACCTAGGTATAGCATCCACAGTTCACTGTAATTGCTGAGTAGAGAATTCATTAGAGTAAGGATGACGGCGCCAATTATCGGACCAATGAAGTAACCTAGACCTCCGATATAAGCCATCAGGAGGACGCGGCCCGAGGTTACAGCATTGAGATTTTCCTCGGTAATGAACTCGTAGTTGAGAGCGAACAGACCACCAGCAATACCAGCGAAAAATCCGGATGCACAAAAAGAGATGTAACGAATTTTTCTAGCACTGTAGCCGATGAATTGCGCCCGTTCGGGATTGTCTCGAACAGCATTAGCCATGCGTCCAGCAGGAGTCTGGGTAAACAAATACATAAACAGGGTTGCAATAAATACCCAAGCAGCGGCCAGATAGTAAATTTCTACATCCTGAAAGAATTCAATACCGAAAAACGAAGGGCCAAAGGTTCTATCTCCGCTAACACCCGCCTCTCCACCAAAAAAGCTATCAAATATCAGGGATGATGCAGCTATTAGCTCTCCAATACCGAGAGAGATCATGGCAAACACAGTACCAGCCTTATGGGTTGAGAAACTGCCGATGAAAAGTGCAGCTAGTAATCCGCTAAAGGCACCCACAAGAGGAATGTAGATGATGGAAAAATAAATGGTTTCGAATTCGATCATATTTAGAGCGTGTACTGCCAGAAATCCACCTAATCCGAAATAGACAGCATGGCCAAATGACAGCATGCCTCCCTGCCCTAGGAGCATGTTGTAACTAAGCGCAAAAACAATGGCGATAGCTATTTGATTAAATATCGAAATCGCCAACACCGAATCGAAAAACTGTGGCAGTGCAAGAAGCACTACCAAATAAACTATCCAGATTGATGATTTCCTAATGAAAGCCATTTTCGTGCTCTAGTGGTTTTTGGTCCTATTAGCTATTGCTCTCGTTTGCCCATTAGCCCTGTTGGTCTAAAAATTAAAACAAGGACTAACAGCAAGAAGGGTAGTATCGGTGCTACCTGGGGTAAAGTCAGAGTCCAGAGATCAGTCAGGGGATGATTGCGGTCGAATTCTAGTCCTAGCACATTCAATAGATCTTGGACTCCAACATCTGAGGCGATTGCATAGGACTGCAACAGCCCGATCAGCAGAGAGGCTATAAATGCTCCGACCAAAGAACCGAGCCCGCCAATAACGACTATGACGAAGACAATACTCCCAAGTACGACAGCCATCCCCGGGAAGGTGGTTAATATCGGTCCGGCAATAACTCCTGCTATACCAGCCAGTGCGGTCCCTACTCCAAAAACGCCCATAAAAATAAATGGTACATTGTGCCCAAGATTAGCGACTGTATGAGGATGAGTGATAGCGGCTTGGATAATGATACCTACCCGACTGCGTGTAAGGAGGTAATACAGTCCGATAAAAATTGAGATTGAGATTCCGATCATGAAGCCCCGGTAAGCAGGAAATTCCTGACCAAACAATGTGAAGAGTGGAAAGTCGAGAAGGTCTGGGGATTGGTAGTTCTTGGTGTCAGGCCCCCAAAAGAACTGCACGGCTTCTTCGATCAGGAATGCCATACCGAAAGTAAACACCAACTCAGCCACGTGGCCAGATTGGTGCACCCGCCGTAATCCGTATCGTTCCACCAGAGCGCCTAGGACTCCAACGATCAGTGGTGCAAAAATTAATCCAGCCCAGAATCCTAGGTAGAGGCTGATTGAATAGGCGAAGTAAGCGCCGAGCATATAGAAGCTTGCATGCGCAAAGTTTAAAACACCCATCATGCTAAAGATCAGCGTTAGACCGCTAGCCAACATAAATAATAGAAGTCCAGTTACTAGGCCATTAAGGGTGGCAAAGATGAAGACTTCCAGCATTATTTAGTTTTCGCCTGCTCTGTTACTTCTTGAAGACTGGTTTAACGACTTGGGCGTCTCATGCGACAGGATGTAGGTACAATGGTTTCTTCTGTTGGTACGTGGTATTCGCTGAACAATCCAAACCCCGAATTGTCTGCGTCAAATTCAATACCTTCATCCGTATGCACTGAGATGTGCAGTGACTGGAAAATCTGATGATCTTCCCCGCGCATCCAGATTTCTTCTCCACTTAAGGTGGTGAACCGCATATCTTCTAGCGCTAAAGCAATGTCGTAAGGATCAGTACTCTGTGTTTCTTCCATGGCTAATACGATCATGGAAAGCGCATTAGTGATGCGTGGTTGTGTTACATCGTTGTTCGGATTGGCTGCCTTGAAAGCGCGGATAAATTCTTTGCGCTGTTCAGTAGGTATAGGGTTGGATGTTTCATTGTGAATAAGACGAATCATATTTTTACCATCGGCTCCCAGTGTTGCAGTAATGCCATCGTAGGCGGCATAGAAAGTAAAAATTGGTATGTCTAAGCCATTATCTATAATAGAGCGAGCCAGAGACACCATATCCGCACCCCAGTTACCAGTGATCACTGCGTCGGCTCCAGAAGAGACTATCTTAGTAACATAGGGTGTAAAATCTTTTACCTGCCCAATGGGATGTAACTCGTTACCGACGATTTCAATATCCGGACGTTTTTCTTTAAGTAGTGCTATTGAAGTATCTGATAATATCTGTCCAAATGAGTAATTTTGACCAATGATATACACGCTTTTGATATCTGGATTACTAGCAATATAGTCAGTCAATACATTTAGTTTCATTACTTCGTGCGCGTCGAATCGAAAATGCCAAAAGCTGCAGTTTTCTTCAGTAAGAATTGGATCAACCGCGGAATAGTTTATTTGCAAAATTTCCTGCCCAGGATTTCGGCGATTGTGACGAGTGACAGCCGAGTTCAGCGCATTGGCGACCGCTGAACCGTTGCCCTGAAAAATGATACGTATTCCTTCGCTCACAGCACGGCGGAACTGAATTTGTGTTTCAGTAGGACTGTTTTGGTTATCAAGTGGCACGATTTCAATCGTGCGGCCATCCAAAATTCCACCATGAGAGTTAAATAGATAATCTGCCGCAAATTCGAGTTGTTTTAAGCCGCTGGTTCCTACTGAAGCAAAAGCTCCAGAGAGAGGATCCATGAAAGCGATACGGATGGGCTCTTGGGTACGAGCGGTACTGCTTAGGCTAATTATACTAATTAGCAGTAGAGTTCTTAATTTCAGAGCATTTTGAATGAATCTAGTAGGCATATTCTGTCTTCTTTTTATGAACAAAATTCTGCAGTTAGTCCCTGTGTTCGGGCAACCTCGACATTAACCTAGACTGCTAGCTGAAGCAAGAAGTCCCGAATTAAGCCAGGAGTTAGCTGACTATGATGATTTTATTAACTTTTTATAAATTACAATTCTGTTTAGTGAAAGTTGAGATTCAGGTAGGATTGGTATTCAGCTCAAATTTCTTATGAGTTATCAAGTGGGAAAAATAACTGTCTCTGAATCTGAGATAAAATTTACCGCAATTCGAGCCAGTGGCCCCGGTGGGCAACACGTAAATAAAGTATCGACTGCAGTTCAGCTGTTTTTTGATGTTGTAAATTCGTCTTTGCCCGAGGAATTGAAAAAAAAATTACTGAACTACCCGGACAAGCGCATAGCTAAAGACGGAACAATTACTCTTAAGGCTCAACGTTATAGAAGCCAGGAAAGAAATAAGCAAGAATCCATCAAGCGACTGGAACAGCTATTGACGAAGGTAGCTATACATAGGAAAAAACGGATTGCGACTAAACCAACGACGACAGCAAAAGAAAAAAGGCTAAAAGAAAAAAAACAAATAGGCGAAAAAAAGAAACGCAGGTCATCAGTTCGGTCATCAAACCCTGAATAAAGTAACACTTTGGGAATAGCTTATGGCTATCAATAGAATTACACATGTCACGGTTTTTGTTGAAGATCAGCAAAAAGCCCTTGACTGGTACATTGATAAACTTGGCTTCGAAGTGGTAATGGATAACAGCGACGTGGTCCCAAATCTCAGGTGGTTAACAGTTTCGCCCGCTGGCAATCCCGATACGCAAGTTGTTCTTTATAAGGCGCATAGTGCTGAAGAGAAATCGAGAGTGGGGACTAATTTGATGACTGTACTACGTACAGACGATTGTGAAGCTGAGGCGAAATTGTTGAGAGCAAAAGGTGTAGAAATAGTTGATCCACCTTCTACTGTTCCCTGGGGTATTTCCTGTATTATTAAAGACCTATACGGTAATCCTTATGATTTGGTTGGTCCTCAATAGTGCCAGAATTCAAGTACGTATTCAGCATAGTTTTGGGACTGTTTACTGTCGAATTTAAAGGCAAGATATGATTGACTGTAAAGCTATGCTTGGGTTCTTGTTGGTAATTTCGACCTTATTGCCTGCTACGGGAAGAACACAATCTGATTTGACCGGAGCAGAAACAAGTTTTCTTTATATCGCAAGTACCTTGCAATCGTTTCGAAATACGGGGCGGCTTGCCAATAATCCTGGAATAGATGGCGCAGATCTCGAAGCGTTTCTAGATTTATTAGAAACCTACTACCAAGAGTTTACTAATAATTTCGGTAGCAATAGTGCTATGTGTCAATTTTATATGGATCCAGAAAATGGAAGAATGGAGATCGAAGAAAAAGCTAGATTGAGTTTCAGTTTCCTACCGGAGCTGGAAGACAGAGTTAATTATTACCTCGTTGTAGACAGAGAGTTTCAAGAGAACCTGGAAACCGAGTTTGGTAGTATTTTGCAAGCAAACGTGAATCAACAAAAGTTGTCCTCGAGGAGCAACCAACGGCTGCCCTCATCGGAATTCGACGAAGCAGCCGTAATCAACTTTCTCGATTCGGCATGTATATAAATCAGGCTTGAGTCAGATATGAAAAAGGTGAAAGGTTTTTAGTAGACTTCAAATAACCCGGCCGCTCCCATGCCTCCCCCCACACACATAGTGCAGATAACATATTTGGCACCACGACGTTTACCTTCGATAAGCGCATGACCAACCAGACGAGCTCCACTCATGCCGTACGGGTGTCCGATGGAGATAGCGCCGCCATTAACATTGAGTAGTTCATTGGGAATGTTCAGTTTGTCTCGACAGTAAACCACCTGAACGGCAAATGCTTCGTTTAATTCCCAAAGACCAATATCGTCCATAGAAAGATTGAAGCGCTCCAGCAACTTAGGGACCGCGTAGATTGGTCCTATCCCCATTTCGTCAGGGTCCAGGCCAGCCACCGATATGCCACGATAGGCCCCAAGTGGTTCCACACCTTTCTGTTCTGCAAGTTTGCTATCCATCAAGACCGAAGCAGACGCGCCGTCGGATAGTTGGCTGGCGTTACCAGCAGTAATCACGCCATCATCAAAGACTGTTCTTAGGCCCGATAGCCCTTCCAGAGTTGTTGTGGGGCGGTTTCCTTCATCTTTTTCCAAGGTAATATCGTGGGTACTTTGTTGCTTTGTTTCCTTATCCATGAATATCATTTTTGTAGCTAGAGGAGCAATTTCGTCATTAAACTTTCCAGCTTCTTGTGCTGCAGCTGTGCGTTGCTGGCTCTGAAGCGCGAACTCGTCCTGCAGTTCCCGAGATATGTTGTAGCGATCGGCTACAGTTTCTGCTGTTTCCAGCATTGACATATAAGCATGTTCTGACTTGGCGACGACATTAGGGTCATGAGCTCGATAACCGTTGCGGTGTTCATTCTGTACTAGGCTTATCGATTCTAGCCCCCCACCTACCACGATAGGTATGTTGTCACACACAATCTGCTTGGCAGCGGTAGCAATAGCCATCATGCCCGATGAGCATTGACGATCTATACTCATACCTGAAACGGAATTTGGAAGACCGGCGGCTATGGTTGAGGTACGGCCAATATTGCTTCCAGACGATCCTTGCTGCATAGCACAGCCCATGATTACATCATCCACCTCGCCCGGCTCGATTCCGGCTCTCTTCACGGCTTGCGCAATTACATGGCCACCTAGTGTGGGAGCATCCGTGTCGTTAAAGGCTCCGCGATACGCTTTGCCTATTGGTGTTCGGGCGGTGGATACGATTACTGCTTCTCTAGTCATTACTATCTCCGATTTATTCTTTAGGCTGCTCTATTTCTTAACAATAAGTGCGGTTATTTTCTCGATTGCTTCATGCGCTAATTCTACCATCTCAACGTCTGTGCGATCTTGGATGGGATGAGGGATAAAAGCTCTAGCGACGTTTATGCCGAGAGATTTACCCTGAGCATTAGCTGCCTCTTCAAACTCACAAGAAGCTACGAATCCTGAAGGGGTGCCGCGGCTTTCCAAGTCCATGATGTCATGCAAACTGCACGAGGTACATGAACCTCAGTCGGCTAACCCTTCAATAACAGCATCGCACTCTGAGCTGATTTTCTGACTAAGTTGTCTCGGCGCGATGCGGGCAAAGGTCGGTTTCATGTAACGATTTACCCTAGCTCCTTTGCCAAGCAAAAGGGTTTCAATCTCATCAAGAAACTCCTTCCCCCTGGGTTTGGAAATGTCTAGAAGTCCGATAGTTGCTCCTTCCAAGCTTTGTAGACGGGGAACTAATTGTCGCTCGGTGGGTGCTAGCTCCGCAGTTGGGTCCAGCAGGAATTCACTCATCTTGATCTCCTCTCAGTTAATTTGTTGCGAAACCAGTTGACTGCCTTTGTCTCCAGAGGCTAGCCAGCCGCTTATTATGGCTGAAAACATACCCGCTTTTCCGCCAGCACCGACTATGTGTAATCCGTCGTCTCTGAACTTGTTGAGTAGCATGTCTTTGAATTTTTCAGGCATGCCTTCAGCGATACCGCCCTTACCGCGAATGATATCAGCCCCAGGTGTTATTAGTTCGTCATATAGCGCTTTTTTCAAATCGGCTTTGGTCCAGTTATCCTGCCTCAGGACTCGACGGTGCTCTGGGCTAATTACGATCATAGCATCAGCCATTCCGAATGATCGTGTATTAGCTACACTACGCAGGCTATTACCCAAGTTTTTGACTAACGATTCCGGTTGACGTGATAGCTGATCTACGAAGGGTTGTACTCCGCTGCCAGCAAATAGATTAATCACTGAATCTTCCCTATTGTAACCACGATCCATGGCTAGCGACGGCCACTCTGTATCTGATTCATCTTCGGAGAAACAAAACGTATATTTGCCTGGAGTTCCCAGAGTGGCTCGATCAATCCCGCCTGGCAATCCCCCACCTACATTGCGGATGATAAGTTGCAGTGCCCGTCCGATTGTTGCGTTTGCCCGGTTACCTTGTCCAAGAGCGTTAACTCCTGAATTCATTCCGATTTGTTGGGTAATAGGCCCATTAACGATCATTACGGGAGCAGAGAAATACGTCGTACACAGCAGGCCATGCATGCAAAATTCATCTTGTAGAGCTGCCTTTAAGGCGGCGATAACTACTTGCAGATGATCTGGCTTGCATCCTGCCATGACAGCATTTATGGCGATTTTCTCTACTGTGCAGGGCTTATTATCCGGTGGCACAGAACCAATTATTTCATCGGCAGATAGGTCTGTGCCGGACAGCATGCGCGTTACTCTCAGCAGTGTAGGTGGAACTACGGGCAGGCCGTCGCTCCAGCCACGTTCAAAACACGCTTCCATTATGTCTTCAGATTCTGCTAGTTCGATCTTCCTAGCCCGCAGACGATCTGTATCGAAACGGAGCGTCAGAATTTCATTCATCCCAGGATCTTGAGTCTTTGAGCCACAACCCGGTTTGGAATCCACGAGATTGGCACCGAGATTTTCGATGCCGGTCAATTCTTGCCACTCACTTTTGTTCCAACCGAATATGCGCGCTTGGTTATCCAAACCATTATCTGAACGAATGAGTGTAGGAACTATCTCTATGTTCTGTTTGTAGGAGAATTCGAGGGAGGAGTCATCTATTTTAGTAATGACATTTTCCGGAAACGAAGGATCATCTTGGACGTAAATGGCCAGAGAATCATTAAAGGTTTCTGAAAGTTGCTTGATGACAGGCTCAATTAACGCGCAGGTCGGGCAGTCTTTTTTCACGACAAGCGAATAGTAATGTTCTTGTTGTTTCAAAGTTTTAACCTCAATAAATGTGGTTTCGGCTAATAAATAAAACTTAGAGTACTAATACCAACTAAGATATTAACTATCATAAACACCGACGAAGTTCTAGACATCACTTTCCAGAGTTGAGGCCCATTATAGGCGGCCCGGATACCTATGATTAGAGTCACAGTATAAGCTAGCAGCGCGGCTATCATTACGAGATAGGCCAGCCATTGGTCATTATCAACGGCTCGGCTGCCCATTACGAAGAACAGGCCACTGCCAAGAAAATAGAGAGCCCAGTAGGTGATAGCAAGGCCATATTCGCCAGCTAACAGTTTGGCCATAAATGAGCGCTCATCAAACGATTTGTTTTCTGGCGGTTGGTCCAGTTGGTTCATAGATTCAGATCTCAATAATCCAAGTGTATCGCACACTGGTTGCCGAGAAAACGATCGGCGAACAAGCAATAATTGTTTGCTTTTAGCAAGAGTTACAAAAATATTTTGTATTCGCTATTTTTATTTGTCTACTTCGAATTTCACGTTGCAGGGTAAATTTACTTACCGATGTAATTGCACTAATCTGGGGTTCAAAGCATAACAAAAGGGGGCGCTCTCATGTCTGCCGATCTTATCCTGTCACTCTGTAATATTATTGTTTTGCCCGGTTGGTTGTTGCTGGCATTCCTTCCCAGATGGAAATGGACCCTTGGTATTGTTTGTACTGGAGTAATACCGTTTATCCTAGGTCTTGTTTATGTTGGATTATTTATTTCGCAATTTGGCAGTACGCCGGAAGGAGGCGGATTCGGTTCCCTCAATGGCATCGCCACTCTGTTCTCAAACCCCTATGTGTTGGCGGCAGGTTGGATTCATTATCTTGCGTTTGATCTTTTTGTCGGGTCATGGGAAGTTTTTGATTCTCAGAAAGTTGGCGTCTCACACTGGTTAGTCCTTCCTTGTTTGATACTAACCCTAATGCTAGGTCCAACTGGTCTTGCACTGTATCTCATAATTCGGGCAATAGTGACTCGTAAACCGGAAATTTTCGAATCACAGACGGCCTATTAACAAGTCTGAGTTATACGGAAAGTTAGCCTATGCTTAAATAGCCTGAAGGGGAGGCCTGACATTCGGACCAAATACTACATTTTCCCCATCATGCCTTTTAAGGCGCCCGGGATATCTGCTGGGAAGACTACAAACTTAGAATTATCTGATGAGGATAGTTCCTGTAGTGAACTGATGTATTTCTCGCCGAGCAGGTAGATGACAGGAAGCTCCTTTTCCCCAATCGCTTCGGTCACCAGGTTAATTGCTCGTTTACTGGCCTCTGCAAGGATAACCTGTGCTTCAGCTTCACGCTTGGAGGCTTCTAATTCTCCTTCAGCGTTGAGTATGACCGCCTGTTTGTCACCATCTGCTCGGGTCACGGTAGCTCGGCGGGCACGTTCTGCTGCAGCCTGCTCTTCCATCGCTTGTTGCATGGTTGGTGACGGATTGATGTCCTGAATTTCGACTGTCTTCAGAGTAATACCCCAATCGGAAATATCGTCCGAAATAGCGGCCTTTAGCTTCGCCTTGATATGATCGCGGGAGGATAAAGCATCGTCCAGTGACATTTCTCCAATTATCGAACGCAATGAAGTTTGCACCAGCGTTTGAATTGCAATGACATAGTTCTCTACGCCATACACAGCTTTTTCTGGCGAGACAATATTTATATAGGCTACAGCATTAGTAACAAGAACAGCATTATCCTTAGTGATAACTTCCTGGGAAGGAATATCGAGAACAATATCCTTGGTAGTAACCTTGAAAGAAACATTGTCAATGTAAGGGATGATGAAATTTAGTCCTGGATTCAGAGATGTACTAAATTTTCCCAGACGCTGCACAACCCACTTGTACCCCTGTGGTACCTGGCGAACTCCTTTTGCTACCGTTACCAAAAGGAATATTAAGACAGCAATAGCGAGTACAAATGAAGGTTCTAAAAATTCCATGGTTCTGTTCCTTATGCTTTTTTAACTATTAATGAGTTTCCAGATAAATCCACGACGCTGACTCGATCCCCGATATTAAGCTCATCCTGCGAGATAATCAGCCATTCGTCAGACCCGAGTACAGGAGCAGGGAATCGAACTTTGCCCCTTTTCTCTCCGGTCGGTACTTTTAGGACTTGTCCAATTTCTCCCACTAGTGCTTCTCTAGATAAACCAGCTTTTGTTTTGTCCACATTTAGGGGTTTGATAATTTTGAACCATGCCAGGGCAAACGCTGTTGAGGTAATAGCCCAAATCATTATTTGAGTGGTTTCGGATAATTCAGGGAACGGAACCAACAGCAAGCCTACAAATGTTGCAGCTGCACCAAACCAGAATATAAAAAAGGATCCCAAAAATATTTCAGTAACCATCAAAGCGAGGCCAAATACTATCCAATGCCAATAGAGAAGTACTAAATCCATAATTTATTTCCTTTCTGGCTGAACTTCATTATTGATCCGTTTGCACGGTTTGTTCAATGTTAATTTCAAGAAATTCAAATAAATATGAGCTAGTTGATTGTTTTTCTGAAACCTTCCTTTTTAGGCGCTTGCAGTCCGCTCATGTAAAATACCCGGTAGGCGAATGAGGCACTATTCAGGCGTATGCATGTCTATTCCGTATGTTAATTTAGGAGGCGAAGGCCCGATATTTCACTTCTCCCATGCCAATGGGTATCCGCCGTTAGCTTATCGAGCTTTGCTGCAAGCCTTTCAAGCCGACCACGAAGTAATAGCAAGTTTACATAGACCTATTTGGGATACACCTCCAGAGCCGTCTGAGATGAAATCTTGGAGGCCACTCGGGGAGGATTTGTTGCTTTTACTAAAACAGTTGGGCCGACCAAATATCAGCGTCGGTCATTCGATGGGGGCAGCTGCTATCGTAATGGCAGCTGTTAAGCATCCCGAACTATTTAGATCAATTGTTCTAATTGAACCTGTGATAATGTCGAGAAGGTACTTCTATTTTTTAAAGCTCTTCCGCGGATTAGCCAAGAGGAAAGTTCCGTTGATAAGAAAAACTTTAGATCGTATGGAATCTTGGGCTACCCGAGAAGAAGTGTATGAACATTTTCGACCGAAGATGGTATTCAAGAAAGTCAGTGATGCTGTGCTCTGGGATTATGTTAATTATGGTACAGCTGCATGTGAAGATGGTACGGTTCGGCTTGTTTATAGCAAAGAGTGGGAAGCGCATTGTTATTTGGTGGCACAAAGCATCTGGAGCTTGCTCCCAAAAGTTAAGGTTCCTCTGCTTGCTATCCGAGGACGCGATTCTAATACTTTGTCAGAAAAGTCTTGGATTAAATGGAAAGCGATGTCGCCACAACACGATTATCGAGAGATAGATAATGCCGGGCACTTGGTTCCTATGGAACAGCCTGAACAAATAGTGGTAACTATACGAGAATGGTTTTCCAAGGTTAAGTAACTACGAGAGATCACATTATGAANTTAACNGATGCAACTCTTTTTAGACAGCAATGTTTCATTGATGGTNAATGGTGTGACGCGGAGAAAGATTCCCTGATNGAAGTTACCAATCCAGCTGATGGAGAAGTACTTGGTTCCGTGCCTCGGATGGGTGCGCAGGAAACGCGTCTAGCTATTGAGGCCGCAAATGTGGCTTTTAAACCATGGTCTGCACTGCCCGCAAAACAACGATCCAACAAATTGCGTAAATGGTTTGAATTGATGCTCGAGCATCAAGAAGATCTAGCCATGTTAATAACCATGGAACAGGGTAAATCACTAACGGAAGCCAGGGGAGAAATTGTCTANGCGGCTTCATTTATTGAATGGTTTGCTGAAGAAGGAAAGCGTGCTTANGGGGAGGTTATCCCGCACACCCAGGAGGACAAGAGATATCTGGTAATAAAGCAGCCAATAGGTGTAGTGGCCGCGATTACTCCGTGGAATTTCCCGGCTGCTATGATTACTCGAAAAGCAGGCCCTGCTTTGGCTGCTGGATGTCCGGTAGTATTGAAACCAGCTAGTAGCACACCATATTCAGCTCTGGCGTTAGCAGCATTGGGTCAGCGGGCAGGATTGCCTGCCGGCGTATTTAATGTAATCACAGGTGTGTCTGGAGAAATAGGTGCTGAACTGACAAGCAATCCGTTGGTAAAGAAAATCTCTTTCACAGGCTCGACAGAGGTTGGTAAGAAACTCATTGCCCAGTCTGCCTCAACTGTGAAAAAGGTGTCGATGGAATTAGGAGGCAACGCGCCACTTCTTGTATTTGATGATGCCAATTTGGACGCCGCCGTTGACGGTGTAATGGCGTCGAAGTTTCGTAACTCGGGACAAACCTGTGTCTGCACCAACCGCATTTATGTTCAAAACAGTGTATATGACAGTTTTGTAGATAAGTTGCACATTGCTATAAAAGGTCTCAAGGTCGGCAACGGGCTAGATAGTGAAATCGATCAGGGCCCCCTTATAGATCTGGCCGCAGTTGAGAAAGTGGAAGAACATATAGAAGATGCGGTTCTTAAAGGCGGCAAAATAGTGTGCGGCGGCAGCCGTCATTCCCTGGGTGGTAGCTTCTTTGAGCCGACTCTATTAGTTGATGCGAATCAGGAAATGAAAGTCGCCAGCGAAGAAACGTTTGGGCCGTTAGCCCCAGTGTTCAGATTTATGGAAGACCAGGATGGCATCGATATGGCCAATGCCACCGAATTCGGACTTGCTGCTTATTTTTATGCCAGTGATATGGCGCGTATTTGGCGAATCGCTGAAGCAGTGGAATCTGGTATGGTTGCAATAAATACCGGTATTTTGTCTAACGAAGTAGCGCCTTTTGGAGGTGTGAAACAGTCGGGTTTGGGACGGGAAGGCTCGAGGCACGGCCTAGATGAATACCTGGAAATCAAGTACCTCTGTTTCGGAGGGATAACGGGGTAGGGGCAGAACCTGGAAACTCACTCCACCACTTTGGTCGTGACGGAGCAAGGTTCAAGGATTAAAAAGTTAGAACGTATTTAAGGCCAATAGTTTTGATTCCTGCTCTGCACCGGTAGCGTGGTTAACAATCATATCAGGCGTTACCGGTACGCGATTAAACAAGTGGCCGTCCAGGGCATCAGCAATGGCACTCGTAATAGCTGCAACAGCGCTTCCCTGTGATGGCTCGCCTACACCTCTGCCCCCTACAGGATTGTAGGGATCAGCGATGTCTACAGCTCCATTTGGCATTTCCGCCGGTACATCCAGAATCGTTGGCAATTTGGCCTGGTACATACCCAGGTTAGCCGGCAATGCAATCTGCGGATCATAGACATGTCGCTCGGTAGCAGCCATGCCAAAACCCCAGACCCCGCCTCCATTTATTTGCTGTGACAAACCTTGAGGATGAATAATGGTGCCGCAATCAGCTACACCCACATAGTCCAAAATTTCGTATTTGCCTGTTTCCAGGTCTACTTCGATCTCGGCCATGCTGATCATGAGTCCTGGAGCGATTCCTCGCTTTGGTAAGTTGTCCTTGGCAACACCTATCAATCCAGTTCCGGCTATGCCTTGAACGGCCCGTTGAGTAATAGGATGAATATCTTCAGGAAACTCTTGTCCGCTGTACCGGCCACCAAGTTCAATAGCCTTTGCCGCAGCTTCACCGTAACTCATGCCCTGATTGCTATCACTGGTTTTGAAAACGCGTTCTTCACCAATGCTGTAGTCATCGACATTACCGCCATATTCAGAGGCGGCAATTTCTTTAAGTTTCAATACCGCATCTTCCGCAGCAACCCAATTGGTTCGACAGTGGGTAAAGATAGTATTGCTTCCACCTTGTGTTGAGCTGTGAGGGAGGTGACTGTCGGTGTTACCACGCTCAATTATGCACGACTCCCAGCGGCACTGGAGTGCTTCCGCCGCCGCTCTGGCAGTGCCGGCATAAGAATAAGTTCCAAGATTTCCTACGCCACTGTGCAAATATATGCTCCCATCGGGAGTAATTCGAACCAGACCGTCATAGCCATTTCCACCAGCAGAGTGATAACCGAGACCAATGCCTAGGCCGCGGACTTTGCTACCGCTACGTTGTCGTGGAGCTGCGTCTCGTTCTGCCCAATTGAACATAGTTGAGGCTTTGTCTATAGCTTCAGCCATAAAGGCGCTGGTGACTGGGCCCTGGTTTTCATAAACGGAAGATTCACTATGGGGAGCATTGACCCGACGGAATGTTGCTCGGTCCATACCAAGCTGTCGCGCTGCATTGTCCATAATGGGGGCTATAGCTGCCGACATCTCATTCTGGCCAGGTCCTCTCTGAGCCCCCCTGGGTGTAGTGTTTGTGAAAACGGGTATGTTTCTAAGACGCATTGCTGTAGGGGTATAAACTACAGAGATATGTTGTGCGGACGACGAAGCGCTGTTGCGGCCGGTAGGGCCGCCGTCGCTTATTATAATGACATCGACTGCAGCGACAGTTCCGTCAGCACGTATACCGGTTTTTACCCAGCCTTGCATCCCGGGTCGGCCAACTCCGAGGTAATACTCTTCTTCACGGGTAATTCGGAGTTGTACAGGTCGATTTAGCAATTGAGAGAATCGACCAGTGATAGCCATTGTGGGGTAGGAGCGTCCCTTGGAACCGAATCCTCCACCGGTATTTTCAGAAATCATGCATAAATTTTCAGGAGCTATGCCCAGGAGTTCAGCCAGCGGTTCAACGACAGCACTTTGACTCTGGGTAGAAGCATAGAAATAACATTTGCCGTTTTGCCAATAGGCCATGCTACTGCGAGGTTCCATGCAGTGATGTGGCGTACCAGCGACAACGAATGATTCTTCGACGATAATTTTGCTTTCTGAAAAGGCCGCATCCAGGTCACCGTAGGTCCATCCATCTGCAAATTGCACACCGCGGGGCTCCAGGCCGTTCCGAAAGCGTTCTAGTTCTTCAGCTGGCCATTTAATGGTGCCGAAACCTCCTCGAATCGTAGCGTTTTCATCTTCCAGGGAATTGGTTTGCTGCAATACGTTACCATCGGGGTACGCATTAGGCCCGCCTTCGACCAGACTTTCCAGGGGGTCTGTTACAAAGGGCCTATGATCAAAATCCACGTCAATTCTGTCGATGGCGTTTTCAGCAATTTCATCAGAGATAGCTGCGACCGCAAGAATGGGCTGTCCAACGAACGTAACGTCTTCTGAAGCCAGGACTGGTTCGGCGGGAGCAGTGGAAGAAGGCAAGTCATCTGCAGTCAGTATTCCGAGTACGCCATCCATGCGCAGCGCTTCGGACGCGTCGATTGATCGAACTCGCCCGCTTGGCATCGGGCTAGTAAGAAGACGGGCATAGACTAAGCCCTCTGGTTTGAAATCTTCGACGTACTTTGCGTCGCCGGTTACTTTCCCTTCAACATCAGGGGGTACAAAATCCTTTCCAATATGCATGAATGTCATGACAGCAACTCCGCGGCGCGCATGGTGCCGTTCAGGTAATGGTCGTAAGCTCCGCAGCGACAGAGATTGCCGGCTAGAGCCTGGCGTGCCTGTTCACGAGTTGGACTAGGGTTGGCTCTCAATAGGGCAGTCGCTGCCATTACTTGGCCAGGTGTACAAAATCCGCACTGAGGGGCGAGCTCTTCAATAAAACCCTGTTGTACCGCACTTAATTGACCTCCAGATGAGCGTAATCCTTCTACTGTGGTAACTTCGCGCTCTTTTACGGTATGAGTCAAAACTGAACAGCTGTAGTTTGAAACGTCATCCAGTAACACTGTACAGGCTCCACATTCGCCCCGGTTACAGGCAACCTTGAGCCCGGTCAGTCCTAATTTGTTGCGCAGAGTAAAAGCCAAGGTCTCGGTAGGCGCTACGTCCACGAGCCGCGTCTGACCATTGACATGAAGAGATAACAAACGTTCGACGATAGCATTGGAAGCTGTTTGGGCGGATGCTAAATAGTATCCGGCTCCTGATGCAGCTGCGGCGCTGGAATAGATCACGCCTTTTATGAATCGCCTTCGAGACAGTTTCGGGCCCATAGAATTTTCACCCCTAAGATATGTCTATATATTTGCGGGGGTTTGTCTTAATAATTGACAAACCTCATGTCGTAATAGATCCAATGATTTACCAGTTCTTGGTTCATTGTCAAACATCTCAGCATATCTACAGTTGATCGGCAATTACGAATTGATTTAAATAATAGTGAGCCAAATTATGGTAGATTGCGACGTCTGATTCTAATTTTCCGTTTGGCTCGCATGCATAGTCGGCAGAAGATCAGTCCTCGAGCAAAATGACAAATTAGCAGAAACTAGGGACATGGGTATGGCTCATATCGATACCTCGCAAGCTATCAAAGCTGAACCGGCTGGATCGGTGACTACTGCGATCAATATTCTGACGTCTCCGTCGGAAGCTTTCACGGAATTGGGGCAGCGCCCCGCAAAAGTGTTTCCGCTAGTCGTAATCATGTTCCCTTTGACAGCAGTGATGTTCTGGTATTTCACTATTATAGATTTTGATTGGTTTATCGATGACTCGTTAGACATTGCTGGCTTGGGAGATACACAGTTAGAACAAGCCCGAGAGACTATGACATCTATGTCTCAAACAACTTTCAGAATGTTCGGGACGTTTGGCAGCGCTGCGGGTATGCTCTTACTGTGGAGCCTGCAAGCAGTTTACCTAAGCCTGGTTTCGGCACTAAATGGAGATAGATTCAAGTTTACCCATTGGTTTTCATTGGCGGTTTGGACTGCACTACCCTATCTGCTCAGTATCATCGGTATGGCAGTAACCATTAGTCTTAATCCGAATGGTCAATTGAGTTCCACCGATCTTGATCCAC
>PARV01000054.1 GCA_002712055.1 Gammaproteobacteria bacterium
TAAAAAGTACTTGGGCCATTTAATCTGGAAAAACATTTCCAATTTGTTCGTGGATAACCAAATCTGCAATTGGATCAAGGCCTGTAGGTTGGTTGTTAATGATTATTAATTTGGCACTTAATTCTTTAGCCAACTTGGGAAACCCGGCAGCGGGGTATACTTGCAAAGAAGTTCCAATCGCTATAAACAAATCGCATTCCACTGTTTTACTTTGGGCTATCTGCATTTCTTCTTCAGGCATAGGTTGCCCAAAAGAGATTGTTGCAGTCTTAACCATTCCTTCACAGGAATCACAGTAAGGTATAATTCCATCTGCGAGAAAAGCTTGTTTAATGGGCGCTAATTCGTATCTCGCTTCGCAGTCTAGGCAACTTGCATAAGACGCGTTTCCATGAATTTCTGTGATTTTATCTTCAGGCACTCCAGCATCTTGATGAAGGTTGTCAACATTTTGAGTTATCAGATAAGCGGATTGGTGAGTATTAATTATTTTTGTCACCGCCAAATGTCCTACGTTTGGCTTGGCTTTTTTAATAATGTCTTGGTCCGAAAACTTTCTTTCCCAAGACTCCCTTCGTACCTCTTCGGAGGCAATGAAATCTTGAAAATATATGGGGGAGTTAGTGTTCCAAACGCCTTGAGGCCCCCTGAAATCGGGAATACCCGATTCTGTGCTTATACCAGCCCCGGTAAAGATAACTATCTTCTTAGCTTCTTCAATATATTTGTGTAATTCTTCATGCATTAGTGTTTCTTTTAGGGTTTTTCCTAGACTGCGATAAGTAAATCATAAATCACGAATTCTCACTGAATCAATGCAACAATTATTACTAAACCAAGAACTACTTTGGGTCTTAACAGTAGTATATGACCTAGGGCTAGCAATCTTGCTCTATAGGTTCTTTGGGAAGCATGGGCTCTATACAGCTGTAATACTAGGGATAGTGTTAGGGAATTTACAAGGGGGCAAGGTTAGTGAATTAGAGTTTTTCGGTTATAGCTTTACGGCAAGCATGGGGGCGATTCTTTATTCTGGCATTTACTTCGCTACAGACGTTTTAAATGAGAAATTTGGTAAAGAAGAAGCAAGAAGAGCAGTAATGCTCGGGTTCGTTGCTAATGTTGCAGTAATGATAACCCTTGTAATTAGTGTCCAGTTTAGACCTTCAGATATAGCTGGGTCTGCCCTGGAAGTCCATACAGCGATATCAACCCTAGCCGGGTATTCGCCAATTTTTGTTATAGGGTCTTTAACGGCATACCTGATAAGCCAGACATTTGATGTCTGGCTTTTTCATAAAATAAAAAGTTACACGGGCGAATCGAAGTTATGGCTTAGGAACAACCTCTCAACAATAACTTCCCAACTATTGGATACGATGATTTATCAATTTACGTGGGTTTTGGCCGGAATGGACCTAAGAACAGCTTTTTTAATAGCAGTTACTAAATATGTTTTTAAAGTATTAATCGCTGCGGTAGACACTGTTTTTATATATTGGGTAAGGCGGTGGTAAGGCTTTAGTTAGGAGGCGACATGAGAGGCGTAAGCTTAGACCGTTATATCGCTAGCGGGCTTGAAAAGGTCAAAACTAAATATTGGACGATTACTGCCAGCTTTTATAGCGGTAAAAGGAAAGATTGCTGAACTTATTGAGGCAGGAGAAATTGGCTTAAATAGCAGGAGTGACGAGGAATGATTTCTTTTTTAAGAGTGTTTGCTTACATTTGCATTTGGACGACTCCTTTCCAGGTGGCATTCGTTTTGTGGGGTATCGGTATTGTTGCCGTTACCGATTATAGTATTTTGTCGCTATCAAATATCGAATTTTTTAGGAACTACCTTGGCTTTTTCCTTCCTATTATTGAGTGGTTATACACATGGTTCTGGAATGCTCTCTTAGACTGGGTGTTTTCTTTACCGATGATTTTACACTCGACACTTAAGGCAATATTCACCACGTGGCTGGGCCTTTGGATACTTAAAAACATAAACAGATGGCAATCTGTAAGCGCGTAAACGGTCCTTGCTGAAATAGATTCGTCTTGTTAAGCAACAAACGTTACTACGTACCAGGTGAGCGAAGCGCTTTCTGGCTTTTTTGTAGGCGCTTCAAATGCTCTTTTAAGAAAGGTTTCCGGTGGCGGGCAACGCCGGTGGCCAGCACATCGATTACAACTAAGTGTGCTATTCGCGAAGAGATCGGTGTAAATGCCTGTATATCCGCTTTCATATTTACAAATATGGGTATGCTGCAAATTTTGCTCAACGTCGTATTCTCAGGCGCCACCCCAATAACTGTTGCGCCCGCCTCCTTGGCTAAGGTTACACTTTGGAGTAATGCCTCGGTTTGGCCTGACTGGGAGATAGCAACGACCACGTCCTCTTTTCCGAGCGATATTGCCGACATATGCTGAATGTGAGGATCCATATGCGCTGCTGTTGAAAGCTGCAGACGGAAAAATTTGTGCTGTGCATCAGCGGCTACTGGACCGGAAGCACCAAACCCGTAAAACTCCACCCTGCGCGCTTTATTTATCGTGTTAATAGCGCGCTCTAGAATGTCGGGATCCAGCTCGTCTCTAACCGTCAGCAAGGTACCTACGGTAGTATCAAACACCTTGTTACAAAGATCATTAACTGTGTCGCGATCATCAACAGCAAACTGAGTATAAACACTTCCCATACCGACTTGTTGGGCAAGCTGCAATTTGAAGGATTGGAAGCCATTGAAACCGAGGGCGCGGCAGAAACGGATAACTGTGGGTTCACTAACTTCGGACTGGGCAGCAAGGTCTACAATGCGCATGTTGATTACGTCGTTCGCGTGAGCCAGCACGAAGTCTGCAACTTTTGCTTCGGATTTCCTTAGCGTTGGTTGGTTATCTGTGATACGGCGAATTAGATTAGGCGAATCCACGAAGCACCTGTTAAATTATCGACTAGCCAATTGCAGTCAATGCTACTCAATTTGCCTGACAGGTGCACTCTCTATTTGGCTGGTCTAAAGGGCTATGAATCAATCGCAGGCTACAAATAAATTTCAGATTAGTTTTGTCGATTCGATAGAGCAGGTAAATGCGACCGCGTGGAACGAGATTGCCAACACAAATAACCCTTTCATGCGCTACGAATTTTTGCATGCGTTGGAATCTACAGGTTGTACCACCGAGCAGACAGGGTGGAAGCCACATCATGCGGTAGTGCATATCGCTGGCCGCAATAAGTCACTAATTGCAGTTATGCCGCTTTACTTGAAAACTAATAGCTGGGGAGAGTATGTTTTTGATTGGTCCTGGGCTAATGCTTACAAGAATTATGGATATCAGTATTATCCGAAATTTGTCACAGCTGCTCCGTTTACGCCCTCAACTGGCAACCGAATCTTTATAAAAGAAGAATTCCGTGAAGAAGATGTACTTAAGCCGATCGTTGAAAAAATAAAGGAGAAAGCGGAATTTATCGGTGCCTCCTCCTGGCATGTGCTGTTTCCAACAAAAAAAGAGCACGACTTGTTTGGCCTACTGGACATCCAGCCTCGTATTGCCACCCAGTTTCATTGGTATAACAAAGGCTATGAAACCTTTGGTGATTTCCTTTCATTACTTAACTCGCGCAAACGCAAGGCCATCCGTAAAGAACGTAAATACGTGCATGATCAGGGGATCTCTTTTCGAAAAACCGAAGGGGCTTTTATTACTGAACAACAGTGGTCGGACTTTTATCTGTTTTATCAAAGCACTTACCTGATGCGCGGAATGCAGGGGTATCTAGAATTGGAGTTTTTCCATGCCGTTGCGGAAGCAATGCCCGAACAACTTCTCCTTATAAATGCCGTGCAGGATAATCGAGATATAGCTGCGGCCCTTTTCTTCAAAAATGACGAAACCCTGTTCGGCCGATACTGGGGGTGCAGGTTTGACCACCAGTACTTGCACTTTGAAGCCTGTTATTATCAAGGGCAGGAATACGCTATTGAGCATGGGCTTAAAGTTTTTGACGCTGGCGCACAGGGTGAGCACAAGATCAGGCGCGGCTTCGAACCGATTCTTACCTATTCGAACCATTGGCTTGCCAACCAGGGGTTTGCTGAAGCTATCGCGGGGTTCTTGCGAGAAGAGAGGCCACACATATTGCAGTATAGGAAAGAGGCAAATAACCTCTTACCGTATAAAGACATTGCAATCTAACTAATCTATATATTGCCTCGCTGATTGGGAACCCCCTCCCGTGGAAAAGGCACTAGCGGATGTGTATCATAATTTCTTGGAAACTGGCTAATTCATAGTATCGAAACAATATTTTAAATGAGGGGCAAAGGGATGCGGAAAATTCTTCAAACTAGTGTGATTAGTCTAATCTTATTGACTCTAATCACGATCTTATCTCTTCGCAGCCTTGGTTATGCGCCCCAGGACCAGAGCCCAGGACTTTGGCTAACCGGAGAGCTAGTTACAGAGCGCGTTGCTGACTGGTCATTTACAGATCAGCATGAGGAGATCTTTATCCAGACGCGTACCCCCTGGTTGATCCCTCACTCAGTGACTGCTTACTGTGCGACTTACAACGATAAGTTTTATTTGTTCTCGGCATACTATGGTGGAGGAACTTTCCCGGACTTACGGCGCTGGAACCAAAACGTTATCAGAGACCCTCGAGTGCGACTGCAAATAGGCGAGCAACTTTTTGACCAGGCACTGAGCTATATAGACGACGAGGATATAAGGACACCAGTTCATCAGGCATTTGTTGACAAGTATCCGCAGTGGACCAGCCCAGGGCTGGAGAATGTTCATATCTTCCAGGTTTTATAAAGTTATCTGACTGCCCTTTCGGTTTTAGTCCAAGCCAAGAGCTGATTGTTAGCGGGCATGGCATTGTCTTCAATGAGAGAGTACCCGGCATCTTCTGCTAGTTCGTTAACCCATTCAAAATCTCTAATTCCGCTTAAATGATCTCGGGTTTTCAACCACACGTCAAAGCGGGCGTTGCTCTCGGTTGTGAATTCACCTCGATACTTAAAAGGCCCATAGACTAGCAAGATCCCACCTTCATTCACGAGGTTTCCTGTACCTTTAAAGAAATTTACTACTGAGCTTTCTGAAATTATATGCAGGCAGTTAGCGCTGAACACCGCGTCACAACAAGCACAATTCCATTTCTCTTGGTTAACATCCAGACTAATTGCAAGTGGGAGGTTTGTAATCTTTGCGCTAGCGAGGCGCAAGTTTAGAATTTCTACATTAGATGGGGCATCGGAAGACTGCCAAATCAGCCCAGGGAAATGTCGGGCGAAAAATACCGCATGCTGTCCAGTGCCCCCACCGATTTCCAACAATGTTTGTGCATCTGTTAAATGGCGGTTAAGTACTTCTAGTATGGGCAGCTTGTTATTTTCACAGGCCTGACTGAAAGGTACAGAATCGAGTATAGGCATCGATCACGGTACAGCCGCTAATTCTTCTGTTTTCGTTTAAAGACCGGGCCGTTATTTGTAGATTCCTCTTCATTAAACTTGTACCCGCCAATGTCGAAATCCTTTAGCTTTGTCGGAGAATTTATTCGATTCTTGATAATGTAAGCTGCCATTTCTCCCCGAGCCCTCTTAGCAAAAAAGCTGACCACGCGATATTTACCGTTGACCCAATCTTTAAACACTGGTGCGATAATTACAGCATTAAGCGCTTTGCTGTCGAGTGAACTGAAGTATTCATTGGAAGCAAGGTTAATTAAAACTTTGCGAGGCTGTTTTTCTCGTTCGAATTCTTGATTTAACGCTTCTGTGAGCTTGCAGTCCCAAAATTCGTATAAATTCTTTTTACCTCTAGTAGCAAACGAAGATCCCATTTCCAACCTATAGGGCTGCATTAGGTCCAGAGGGCGCAGCACACCATAAAGGCCGGACAGTATTCGCAAGTGTTTCTGAGCAAAGTTCAATTCGGCGGTTCCAAAGTTTTCCGCCTTGAGCCCCAGGTAAACATCCCCTTTGAAAGCAAAGATAGCCTGCCTGGCGTTATTCAGATTGAAAGGAATGCTCCAATTTGAATAGCGGGAGAAATTCTCTGCGGCAAGCGCCTCGCTAATGCCCATTAATTCCTGTAACTCTTCGGGATGGAGCTTTTTTAGGCCATTAACCAATTCGGCCGCTTCGCTTAAAAAAGCTGGTTCGGAAAACCTCTTTGTTTTCACTACGGTCTCAAAATCGAGGGATTTTGCAGGGGATACAACAATCAACATAGAATCAAATCCAATTGGAAATTAGTAGTTGCTTCTCATTCCTGACTCTCAAACTCTTCCCACCAGAGCATAGGTGTTGTTCCATCATCAGGATCATAGACATTGCCATAATACCAAAAGGTGTCGGGATATTCTGCGCTAACAGTGTCCAAAAGTTTCTCAATAGTTGAGAAACCAATTGAAAAATGAATGCTATAAACCAAGGCGCGATCGGTTTGTAAGTCTAGACTGCCACCAAGTTTTTCAATTGTGGGCGTTAAAACTTCGCTCAACGCTTCTAGCTGATACGTCCGAAAGGCCCGCACAGAAAGGTTACCGCTACGTTGAACCAGTTCGTACTCAGCGGAGTTTGAATCGATGACTCTGAGCTTGTCGCCGGCGGCGAGGTTGCGCACGAATAGAGGGGATTTCAACAGGCGGATGTGGGTTGTGTCCTGATCGAGTAATTCCACTTCGAGGCTTTCGAACACTGGTTGGCCGGAGTCGTCGATTCCTGCTAGGAATGGCATGTTAGTTTTAGTAATCATGTTAGCCATTCCTATGTGGATACTTATTAATTAACCCATTAAGCTTTGGTCAAGCAGATATCGGGTTGGCTAGACGTCTTATGATAGAACGCCTACAAGCAATTGCTACTTTTTTAAGCCGCTTTACGCCGTTTATTAGTCTATTAGCCCTGTTTTTTGTAGGACTATTCCTTACGAGCCTATTCGAAGTCGGGGGAATGACCACCGATGACCAGCTGATACCGGCCATCGTGGGGTTCTGTTGGTCAGCAACACTTTTGAGCTTTGCTAATCTCTTTATTTCAGCGCCGGTTAAATTGGAACGCAAAGCTAGCTTAAGAGTACGGTTGTCATTCAAAGTCAGGCGCGGGCTGCTTTGGGGGCTCGGCTTGCTCATGATTTCGCTTACTTTTGCTTTAATGCTGATGACTTTCCGACTATTAAGGGTCTGGCTGGGGTTCTGATACTTGCCACTGGCTGACAATTCGGAGCTAAGAGCCTGCTGTGCGATAATGCGTACTAACCCTTGTAATCCGTGATAGTAAGAGTACAGGCACAAGGATCAATAAACAGACCGGCATGTATCGCGCCATCGATCTCATCGACAAATTTACCGACCGCATTGGTAGAACCATTGCCTGGCTAACTCCAGGCATGGTGGTTTTAGTAGTGGTGATCGTAATTCTGCGCTACGCATTCCAGTTCGGTTCCATTGCCCTGCAGGAATCTGTTATGTACGTAAATGCGCTAATTTTCGCCTTCGGCGCAGCTTATACTTTGAAGGAGCAGGGCCATGTGCGAGTGGATATTTTCTACTCCCGCCTAACCCAGCGACACCAGGCGCTGGTCGACATCTTTGGTGCTTCGGTTTTCCTTCTGCCAAGTGCGGCCTTCATTGCCTGGATGAGCAAGGATTATGTATCTGTTTCCTGGCGAGTCAGGGAAAGCTCTCCTGATCCCAGTGGGCTCCCCTTTGTCTATCTTCTAAAAACTACAATTCTCGTGCTGGTTGCGATGCTTATTATCCAGGGCATTTCTGAAATGCTTAAAGCCATTCGTCGATTTAATGAGGCCAAGTCTTAGTGCTCGAGCTTCTACCTCTTATTTTTTTCGTAGTAGTCTGCTTGGTACTAATGATGGGCTATCCAGTGGCGCTTACTCTGGCCGGCGTATCAATGCTGTTTGCGGGGATGGGGACGCTTTCTGGCACTTTCGATGCGGCATATATCACCCTTATACCCAATCGCGTCTACGGGGTACTGGTAAACCAAAATCTCTTCGCGGTGCCCTTATTTATCTTTATGGGCTCTATGTTGGAGAAGTCCCGAATCGCAGAGGATCTTTTAAAAAATATGGCGCTAGTATTCGGGCGGTTTCCCGGAGGCTTGGGTATCTCGATAATCCTGGTGGGCATGTTGCTAGCAGCTAGCACTGGTATTGTCGGCGCCACTGTAGTCACCATGGGAATCCTTTCACTGCCGACTATGTTGAAAACTGGTTACAAGCCTTCGCTTGCCTGTGGCACGCTTTGTGCCACAGGCACACTTGGTCAAATAATTCCCCCTTCAATTTGCTTGGTGTTACTGGGTGAAGTGATCTCAAATGCGTATCAGCAGTCACAATTGAACCAGGAAATTTTTGCGCCGGACTTTGTATCGATCGGAGATTTATTCGCTGGTGCAATTATACCAGGCCTGCTTTTGGTGCTCGCCTATGGATCTTATGTGTTCGGCGTTGCCCTGCTGAGACCTCATGATGTGCCGCGGGTTAGACAGGAACACAATGAACTTACGAAACGCGAAATCGTCTATGCACTTGTGAAGGGCCTGCTTCCGCCTGTATTGTTAATGATTGCGGTACTTGGCTCTATTCTTGTTGGCATAGCAACACCAACAGAGGCTGCTGGCGTTGGTGCCTTTGGCGCAATCGTGTTGGCAGTGGCCAAGCGGGCGCTTAGCCTAAAAGTTGTGCATGAAGTAGCGATTGCAACTACTCGCATCACGTCTATGGTTTACTTAATACTGATTGGCGCGACCATCTTCTCTTCGGTATTTAGGGGGTTTGGCGGTGATCTTGTCATTGAGCGACTTTTAAGTGATCTGCCTGGTGGTGTGGTAGCAGCTACAGCCATAGTTATGCTGTTAATATTCCTGCTCGGATTTATTCTTGATTTTATAGAAATCACATTTATGGTTGTGCCGTTGGTCGGACCTATTTTGCTAGCAATGGGGCTGGATCCAATCTGGCTGGGAGTAATTATCGCCATTAACTTACAAACGTCCTTCTTAACGCCACCTTTTGGGTTTTCGTTATTCTATTTACGTAGCGTGGCCCCTGACACTATTGCGACTAGTGAGATTTATAGGGGGGTTATCCCGTTTGTTATCATGCAGCTTGGCCTTATTTTGCTGCTTGCCTTGCAGCCGGGTCTGGTAACCTGGTTGCCTTCAATTATCTCTCCGTAAAAGGAAGTAGGCATGAGCGAAGAAACGACTTCGGAACCACTAGGAGAGTTGGCGTTGCAAACGCTGGCCATGCCAAAGGACACTAATGCCAATGGGGACATCTTTGGAGGTTGGTTAGTGTCACAGATGGATTTGGCAGCGGGAATAATCAGCAAAAAAGCCACGAAGGGGAGGTCGACAACTGTGGCAATTCAAAATGTAACCTTCTTGCGACCGGTAAGTGTGGGATCAACTGTTAGTTGTTATTGCTATGTTGTGAAGCGCGGCCGCACCTCGGTGCACATTGCTGTTGACGTTCGAACCTCTCATCAACTAAACCAAATCGACAACCTTAAGGTGGCGGAAGGGTTGTTCGTGTTTGTCGCGATTGACGATGAGGGGAAACCGCGCCCATTGCCAGATTAATTGCTTGGCAACTTGCGAGCCTCTATCAGAGCTTCTTCGGCGATGCGGTTATAGTTCATTGCGCCATCTTTGAAGCTTTTCCAAGACTCATAGACACGAGCCGTAATTTCATCGGTCTGGCCAAGTTCTGCTACAACTTCCTCCGAGATCCTACGTAGCTCAATAAGAACATCATCAGGCAAGCGACGTAGTTGCACACCGTGGTCTTCAACTAGCGTCCGCAACGCTTTATTATTTTCAGCCATGAACAGATCTAGAAGAAGTTGATTCATTACTTCCGTGCCCGCCATAAGAATTTCTCGGAGGTCAGAGGGCAATGCGTCAAGCTTTTCTTTATTGAAAATGGTTTCTAAGGTCGATCCTGGTTCGTGCCAACCGGGATAGTAGTAGTAGTCAGCTACAGTGTGATAGCCCGCGGCAAGATCGTTGTAAGGGCTCACAAATTCTGCGGCGTCTAATCTGCCAGTCTGCAATGCAGTAAGCACTTCACTCGCTTCCATGGTTTCTGCGACTCCTCCAGCCCGGCGAAACACCTCTCCGCCAAGGCTTGGTATGCGCATCTTTAACCCCTGCAGGTCTTCCAACGAATTGATCTCTTTGTTGAACCAACCGAACATCTGTACACCGGAGTTGCCACCGCGCACAGGGAACAGGTTAAAGGGGGCGTAGAGCTCCTGCCACAACTCGTTGCCACCGCCGTAGCGTAACCAGGCATCCTGTTCGTAACTGGTCATGCCAAAGGGAATTGTTGTGAAGAAAGGGGAGGCAGGTATCTTTCCTTGCCAGTAATATGCGCCAGTGTGACCAATCTCAGCCACCCCTCGTGAGACAGCGTCGAAAACTTCCAGTCCGCCTACCAATTCATTAGCGCCATAAACACGGATAAGCATTCGCCCGTTACTCATTTTTTCCACGATCTCGGCAAAATCTTCTGGCAAGGTGCCAAGCGCTGGCGAATTCTTGGGCCAGGAAGTGATCATCTTCCATTCATAAACGCTTTGATTGTCGGCCGCTGTAGATTGCGCGACATTATCTTGTTGTTCTCTGGTGCAACCATGCAGTACCAGACAAAATGCTGTGATTGCGATCAAAAGGCCTTGGTTATGCGTTTTCTTTTTTCCAATCATGTTTAATCTCGCGTTACCTACCTAGCCTAAAACTTCAAGTTTAGCGTAAGACAATACCAGCCATTTACTGCCTGCTGCATCGAAGTTTACCTGAACCCTCGCATTACTGCCCTGTCCTTCGTAGTTTAGTACTACACCTTCGCCAAATTTGCCATGTGTTACGCGTTGTCCAAGTGATATTTCTGTTTGTGGTATTTCGGCTCCACTGTTTAATGTCCCTCCCATTCCGTTCCTGCGTTTAGCCTTTATCCGGCTCACTGTTGCCTTTAGTCTGATTTCATCGATCAATTGCTTAGGTATTTCCTTAATAAATCGAGAAGGCCGGCACAGGTTCGCTTCCCCATGAAGGCGACGTGATTCAGCATGGGTCAAATATAATTTGATTTTGGCGCGGGTGATGCCTACATAGCAGAGCCGACGCTCTTCTTCCAGACTATCGATCTTATCCATAGACATTCTATGAGGAAATAAACCCTCTTCCATACCGGCTAGGAAAACTAACGGGAACTCTAAACCTTTTGCTGAGTGCAGTGTCATCAACTGTACGGCATCATCCGTTTCGTCTGCCTGGGTATCACCAGCATCGAGTGAAGCCTGATCCAGGAAGGCGGTTAGAAAAGCAGGTGATTTGACATCGACCTGATCGTCTAGGTTTACAACGTCGAAAGTGCCTGCAGCATTCACCAGTTCTTCCAGGTTTTCTTTGCGGGCCATCGCTTTTTCCCCGCCTTCTTTTTCGTGATGCTGAATGAGACCACTGCTCGTGATGGCATGCTCGACTTTTTCGTGTAATTCGAGACCTTCACATCCAGATTGGATCTTGTCAATAAGCTCCAGAAATACCAAAATTGCGTTAACAGCCCGAGAACCTACTAAATTTCCATTTACGCATTTAACACACGACTGCCACAGGGGAATGTTTTCCTCTCTTGCCACTGACCGGATTGTATCTACCGTGCGGCCCCCAATACCACGGGCTGGGACATTAATAATGCGTTCGATAGCAGTGTCGTCGTTTCTGTTTGCTAACAGCCGTAGATAGGCTAGTGCATTTTTAATTTCTAATCTTTCATAGAAGCGATGACCTCCATAGATGCGATAAGGCATGTTTACTCTCAGCAAGGCGTCTTCAAGTTCTCTTGATTGTGCATTGGAGCGGTAAAGCACGGCAGCGTCACTACGCTGGTTCCCATTGTTAAACCAATCCTGTAGCCGATCGACAATAAACCGTGCTTCGTCCTGCTCATTGAAGGCTTCGTAAAGGCTGATTTGTTCTCCCTCAAGGCCTTCGGTCCAGAGCTTTTTGCCGAGTCGCCCCTGGTTATGAGCTATGAGCTCATTCGCGGCATTTAGAATAGTGGATGTTGATCGGTAGTTTTGTTCCAAGCGAACTATCTCAGCATCAGAAAAGTCTACGTTGAACTGCTGAATGTTCTCGATCTTTGCGCCGCGCCAACCGTAGATGGACTGATCGTCGTCACCGACAACCATTAACTGTTTGCGTAGCCCATAATTCCCGCCGGCTAGCACTTGCAACCAGGCATACTGTATTGCATTGGTATCCTGGAATTCATCGACGAGGATATATTGGAAACGCTTCTGATAATGTTCAAGTATTTGAGGGTTCTTCAACCATAGCTCGTGGGCACGCAGGAGGATTTCCCCAAAGTCAATCATTCCACCGCGGTTACAGGCTTCTTCATATGCGGTATAAACCTGCAGCATGGTTTTGGTGTAATCATCATCGAAGTGTTCGATATTGCCCGCCCGCAGTCCCTCATCTTTCTGCGCATTGATATACCATTGACACTGTTTAGCTGGCCACTTCTCCTCATCGATATGCAAGGCTCGATTAAGGCGTTTGATTAGGCGAAATTGGTCTTCAGCATCAAGAATCTGAAAATCTTGTGGCAACCCGGCTTCTTCCCAGTGAGAGCGCAGTAATCTGTGTGCGAGCCCGTGAAAGGTCCCTACCCACATCCCATTAAATGACTGGCCCATAAGGGTCTCTATACGTCCTCGCATTTCACGCGCGGCCTTATTGGTGAAGGTCACAGCCAATACAGTGAAAGGAGAAACCTGTTCCGCTTCCAAAAGCCAGGCGATACGATGCACGAGGACCCGAGTCTTGCCGCTACCGGCACCGGCCAGCACCAATAGCTTTTCGGCCGGGCTTGCAACAGCATTGCGTTGTTGTTCGTTGAGTGAGTCAAGTATGCGGGAAACATCCATCGCGTGATATTTTAGCAAAAAGTAGCGCCTATACTCGGTTTTATCTAGAAGAGAAGAGGAACTCTTAGCTGCATGGATAAGCCACGTTTAGAGTATGCACAGGGAATTTGGTAAAATAGCGCGCCCTCGTGAGTGAGGCTTAGCTTTCAGGAGAAACCCATGTCTGTAAGATTGGACAACATATCATTTAATTGGCAAGACCCATTCCTTATGGATGAGCAACTTAGCGAAGAAGAGCGCATGGTGCGTGATACTGCTAAACAATATGCGCAAGATAAGCTTCTTCCCCGAGTTCGTGAGGCATATCGTAACGAAGAAACAGATCCGGAAATATTTCGAGAAATGGGGGCTCTTGGATTACTCGGGTCAGTGATAGAAGGCTATGGCTGTGCCGGCATGAGTTATGTTTGCTACGGGCTGATTGCCCGCGAGATAGAATCAGTAGATTCAGGTTATAGATCTATGATGTCCGTACAATCCAGCTTAGTCATGCATCCCATCAATACTTTCGGTACCGAGGAACAGAAAGAGAAGTACCTACCCAAGCTGGCAAGTGGCGAATATGTTGGCTGCTTTGGGTTAACCGAGCCGGATCATGGTTCAGATCCTGGAGGCATGAATACTCGTGCGCGTAAGGTAGAGAGTGGATATAGATTGTCGGGTTCCAAGACCTGGATCAGCAATTCTCCGATCTCCGATGTTTTTATAGTCTGGGCAAAAGACGAAGACGGCGTAATTCGAGGGTTCATTCTAGATAAGGGTATGGATGGGCTGAGCGCACCTAAGATAGAAGGCAAACTGGCCTTGCGCGCTTCTATTACTGGCGAAATTGTCATGGACGAAGTATTCGTTCCTGAAGAAAACAAGTTGCCAAACGCGGAAGGGCTGGCCGGGCCCTTTAGCTGCCTTAACTCGGCAAGACTGGGTATTTCGTGGGGGGCATTGGGAGCGGCGGAAACCTGCTGGTTCACCGCGTTGCAGTACACAATGGAACGTAAACAGTTTGGCAGGCCACTGGCTGCCAACCAGCTGGTCCAAAGGAAATTAGCGCAGATGCAAACTGATATCTCACTGGGACTACAAGGTTGCCTTCGGGCCTGCCGTCTAAAAGACCAGGATAAGCTCGCGGCGCCGCTTATTTCACTTCTGAAGCGGAATTCCTGTCTAAAGGCGCTCGATACGGCGCGGGACGCTAGAGACATGTTGGGAGGTAACGGCATTTCCGATGAATACCCGGTTATGCGGCACGCGCAGAACCTGGAAGTTGTGAATACCTACGAGGGAACCCAGGACATTCACGCCCTCATATTGGGGCGAGCGCAGACTGGAATCCAAGCGTTCACTGGCGCATAAAATATTGGGAAGCGCACACTTCTTTGGTAAAGAGAGTAGGAAAACAATAAAAGGAGCGGGCGTCCATTTTCAGACGTAATTGAGAATCACGCCGACAAATATTACAGCACCAACCCAGTTATTATTAAGAAATGCTTTAAGGCAGAGATCGGGCAGGCGATCTTTGATGAGATATTGCTGATAGGCGAGCAATCCGCAAGCGGAAAGTAAAGATAAATAGTAGGACCACCCCAACTCAAATTGTTGGCCAACAAACCACATTGAGATGATAAACATAACTTGAAAGAGAGCGATAAAGCACTTATCCATATCGCCGAATAGAATAGCAGTTGATTTAATACCTACCTTGATATCAAATTTTCGATCTACCATTGCATATTGCGTATCGTAGGCGATAGTCCAGATTATGTTAGCTGCAAATAGGAGCAGTGCCGGTTGCGGTATAGTCTCCGTTTGGGCTGTGAATGCCATCAATATGCCCCACGAAAAAGCAACACCCAGCACGAGTTGAGGCAGATTCGTATAACGCTTCATGAAAGGGTAGATGACTATAATGATAACGGCGCCGAAGGACAGAAAAATCGTGTGCAGGTTTGTGAATAGTACGAGGAAAAATCCGGCTGCAGATAAAATGCCAAAGCAATAGAATGCGTCCTGGCGCTTTAAAGAGCCACGTGCTAAAGGCCGCTCGCGGGTACGACCGACACTGCCGTCAAAGTTGTAGTCTGCAAAATCATTCACACAACAACCCGCTGAACGCATGATTGTTGTTCCCATAACGAAGATGAGGAGTAGCCCAAGGTCTGGTATTCCCTCTGCTGCTATCCACAAGGCACTGATAGTTGGCCAGAGTAACAGATAAATACCGATTGGTTTGTTTAGCCGAGTAAGCGCGATGAACGCTAGTAGTTTTTCATAAAAATTGGGGAACTGAGCTCGGAACCCGTTAACTATTTTGGCCCAATTTGAGGAGAAATTACTCATATAATTAAATCTAGGGGTGCGCTCTATACCGCATTCCCAAGTAAAGCGCGTAGCATAAAGATTTACATCTCTTTAAACAATTGACAGGTGTTATTGAAAAATCTCTAGACTTTGGCATAGTTTATGCGGCCACCCAACCAGCGATTGATGAGGGGGTCAATTATTTCAGGGTACTGTTGCAGCACAATTTCCGCTGCATCGCGCACCTCGCCGAGTAACTCCGCATCTCTGGTTATGTCTGCTACGCGAAATGTCATCAGACCAGCTTGTTGAGTCCCCAATACCTGTCCCGGTCCTCGTAGTTCAAGATCTTTCTCAGCGATATGAAACCCGTCGGTACTTTCCCTTATCACTTGCAAGCGTTGTTTGCTCGCGTCAGAAAGCGGAGTTTGGTAAAGCAGGAGGCAGTGGCTCTCTATAGAGCTTCTTCCTATCCTTCCGCGGAGTTGATGGAGTTGGGAAAGTCCTAACCGCTCTGGATTCTCGATGACCATAAGGCTTGCGTTGGGAACATCTACACCTACCTCAATTACGGTCGTTGCAACCAGCAGTTGTATTTTTCCGATTTTGAAGTGCTCCATTACTTCCGTTTTTTGCTTCGACTTCATGCGGCCGTGAATTATGTCAATTGTGAGATTGGGCAATTGCTTGACTAGTCTCTCCATAGTTACTTCTGCTGCTTGGCATTGTAGAGCTTCGGATTCTTCGATGAGTGTGCAAACCCAATATGCTTGGCTACCCTTGGAACAAGCCTCATAAATGCGTTCTATCACTTCATCGCGGCGGGCACTTGAGATAATTGCTGTATTTATAGGAGTTCGACCTGGGGGTAGTTCACTAATCACCGAAGTATCGAGATCCGCATAAGCGCTCATAGCAAGTGTTCTTGGAATGGGTGTTGCTGTCATTACTAACTGGTGAGGATTAATATCGCCAGTGGCCGCTTTTTCACGAAGCGCTAATCTTTGGTGAACCCCGAACCGATGTTGTTCATCAATTATTACCAGACCTAAGCGCAGATAGGCCACATCATTTTGGAAGAGGGCATGTGTGCCGATAAGTAACTTGCAGGAACCATCAGCGAGATTGTCGAGAAGCTGTCTTCGTTCCGAGGCTTTACTTCTCCCGCTTAACCAACCAACCTTGATCCCAAGAGGAGTAAACCAATTCTTGAAGTTAAGCAAGTGTTGCTCTGCAAGGATTTCGGTCGGGGCCATTAATGCTGCTTGGTAACCGCTAGCAATGGCGTGCAATGCAGAAAGAGCGGCTACTACTGTCTTGCCAGAACCGACATCGCCTTGCAAAAGCCTTAGCATGGGACTGGCACTTGCTAAGTCCTGGGCTATCTGTTGGTAGGCTTTCTGTTGTCCGCGGGTCAGCGTAAACGGCAAAGTTCGCAGATAGGACGAGATCAGCTCGTCGGCGGCTCGCAGTTGAGGAGCGCTCTGCGTTCTGGAATCATTTCTTAAACGCCTCATACACAGGCGGTGTGCGAGCAGTTCTTCGAAGGCAAGTCGTTTCTGACCCGGATTAACCGTTTCGTTGGTCAAGCTAATGGCTATGTCAATGGGAGGCTGATGAACAAGTTTTATAGCTTCGGTGAGTCTCTGGAGCCCGAGCTGATGCGCTAACTCTGGTGGAAAATAATCCTGTACCTGGTCAGACCCCTCCAGCATTTTCAGCGCTTGCCGGGCCACATTTCGTAATCTGCCTTGTTGTAACCCTTCGGTAGTTGGGTAGATGGGCGTTAGCGAATCGGCAACCGGTTTATTTACAGAATCATCCAGAATCGAATACTCTGGATGGTACATTTCGAAGCCAGATCTGCCGCGCTTTGCTTCTCCGAAACAGCGAACCTGTTTACCTGTTTGGAGAGCTTCTTTCTGGGCCGCGCTGAAATGGAAAAAGCGTAAGGTGATAAACCCAGTATTATCACCTATCACGCAGTTCAGACTGCGACGTCTACCAAACCGGACAGTGTTATTGACGATCTCTCCCTGCAGTTGAACCTGATCACCGATCGTAACTTTACCGATCGAACTAATCTTTGTTCTGTCTTCGTATCGCAGTGGGATGTGGAACAGCAGGTCTTGAACATTATAGATGCCTAATTGATTAAATTTTCTTTCAAGAGCAGACCCGACACCTTTTAGCCGGGTAAGAGGAATGTGGTGGATTGGCTCACTGTGCATTACTAATATAATCCTGAGATGTCAGGATAGCACTTACGCTGACTTTACAATAAATTTGGAGAGAACTGCTGATTAGCCTCTAAACGGCAATGATAGCGTCTATTTCTACCATAGCTTGTTTAGGAAGCGCGCTGACCTGTATTGTGGCGCGGGCAGGGTAAGGCTCAGAAAAATGTTCCGCCATGATGTTATTTACCTGGGTGAAATTATTGAGATCGGTTAGATAAATAGTTAGCTTGACAGCATTCTGTAAGCAAGCGTCTGCAGCCTCGGCGACTGCTGATAAATTACGAAAGACCTGCCTGGTGTGTTCGTCAATACCTCCTTCGACCAGCGCCATGGTATCTGGATCCAGCGGTATCTGACCGGAAAGAAACACGAGTGCGCCAGATTTAATAGCTTGGGAGTATGGGCCAATAGCAGTCGGAGCAGCCGGAGTTTGAATACATTCTATATTGGTCACTATGTTTCTTTCTACGCTCCAATAGAACTCTTAATGACTTTCCGAACCCGGCGGCTCTTCACACGTGTGACGCTGGCTACTGCTTTGATTAAACGCACCCGCTTCATCACATGTGCCAGGTGCACACGATTGCGCACGTTGAGAGACAGGTTCACAATGATAAAGCGAGCATCGCGCTCTACGGTGCTAATCTTCTCTATGTTGGCTTCCGCACCTGTAATGGTGGTGGCGAGTGTGGCGATGATGCCTCGCAAGTTCTCCAGCTCTACTCGTAGTTCGACTGAAAATTCGCCTTCTACATTAGGGTCCCAACTAACGGCCACACATTTCTCTGGGTTGTCCCGGATTTCGGCAATATTGTTGCACTCATCGGTGTGAATAACCATGCCGCGACCGGAACTAATATGGCCGACGATCGGATCACCAGGAATTGGATGACAGCACTTGGCATAATTCATTACCATGCCCTCCGAGCCTCGAATGGCTAGAGTTCCCTGTTGCTCTGGTTCGTTACCATCCTCGAGCGTTGCAATGCTGCTGTGCGCTGCCAGTTTTTGGGCAATCATGTAGGACATACGATTGCCGAGCCCTATTTCTTCGAGTAATTGGTCCAAAGATTTAAGCTTAGTCTGAGTAAGCACAGCGTCGATATTTTCTTTGGTGACCGAAGCAAGGTCACTACCAAAGCTTGCCAGCGCCTTGTTAAGGAGTCTGCGTCCCAGGGAAACCGATTCTGAGTGTTTCTGGTTCTTTAAATAGTGGCGGATATTGCTACGCGCTTTACCAGTGATCACAAAGCTTAACCATGCCGGGTTGGGTTGAGTCCCCGGAGCAGTGATTACTTCAACCGTTTGACCGCTCTGCAGCGGTTCACTTAGTGGCGCTAGTCTTCGTGAGATACGGCAAGCTACGCACGAGTTACCCACATCTGTGTGAATCGCGTAAGCAAAGTCCACAGCGGTTGAACCGGCCGGAAGCTCGAAGATCGTCCCCTTTGGCGTAAACACGTAGATCTCATCCGGGAACAAATCGATTTTTACATTTTCAATAAACTCCAACGAGTTCCCCGCGTGCTTCTGAATGTCCAGCAGTCCATTGACCCATTCGCGGGCACGTATATGGGCGTTGCTGGGTAGATCGTCGGTAGACTTATAGAGCCAGTGTGAGGCAATACCGTTGTTGGCCATTGCTTCCATCTCTTCGGTCCGAATTTGAATCTCAATAGGCACACCATGCATGCCAAACAACGTTGTGTGTAGAGACTGATAACCATTAGCTTTGGGGATGGCGATATAGTCTTTGAAACGGCCAGGGACTGGCTTGTAGAGGCTATGCACGGCTCCGAGTACCCGATAACAGGCATCGACGCGGTCGACGATGATCCGGAATGCGTAAACGTCCGTGATCTCGGAGAAGGATTTATGCTGGCTGCGCATCTTCTCATAGATAGAATAAAGGTGTTTCTCGCGACCAATGGTTCGACCTGGAAGGCCTTCGCGTTCGAGGCAGGCTTCTAGGGAAGTCTGAATCTGCAACACGATTTCCTTACGATTACCACGAATACGTTTCACAGCAGCTGTGATCCGTCTTGCCCGCATTGGATACAGGGCGGCAAAACACAACTCCTCAAACTCCACGCGGACATTGTTCATGCCGAGCCTGTTAGCTATTGGGGCATAAATGTCCAACGTCTCCCGACCGATGCGGCGGCGTTTATCTGGGGCAAGGACTTTTAGTGTACGCATATTGTGCAGGCGGTCGGCGATTTTCACTAGAATAACCCGCAGGTCTTTTGCCATGGCCATGGCCATTTTTTGGAAGTTTTCGGCCTGTGCTTCTGCGTGGCTACTAAAGGTGATTTTGTTGAGTTTGCTAACTCCATCAACTAGATCGGCAACCGTATTCCCAAACTGGGATTTGATCGCAGTTTTAGTAACGCCGGTGTCTTCAATGACATCGTGTAGCATGGCGGCCATCAGGCTTTGATGGTCCATGTGCATTTCACTAAGAATGGAGGCAACCGCAAGAGGGTGGGTCACATAGGCGTCACCGCTATGGCGATATTGGCCTTCATGGGCCTGTTCCGCATAATAATAGGCGCGCCGGACGCTATTTATCTGATCTTTACCAAGGTAGCTGGAAAGATCGTCGGCGAGAGAGTCGATAGTGTCCAGTGCGGCTGTTGGCAAGAGCCTACTCCTTAGAACTTACCCTTCAGAGGCAGGCTGTTCTTCCTGCACCGAAGTTTCAGTAGAAGCTTCTTCAAGTGCACCGAACTCCTCCCCAATCTCGGGGGCTGGTTTTTCTACGAGGATTTCGGCATTCACTAGGCCATCGGCGATTTCACGTAGTGCGATTACCGTAGGCTTATCATTGTCGATAGCGACCATAGGGTCCTTACCTTCTATTTGTAACTGGCGAGCGCGTTTGCTCGATACCATGACTAGCTCGAAGCGGTTATCAACGTTATCCAAACAATCTTCTACAGTAATTCGTGCCATTTTATTTGCCTAGTGCCTTAAGGTTTGGTCTGCTTTACCAAACTGTTGCTATTGCCCCGGGGTTAAGCAGAGTGGACTGCACAGTCTGCTTCGCTCTTTTATTCGGGCCCGAGGGAAGGGGACCGGGGATTTTACTGAATTCCTGTGGAAATTGCATATTTTTTGGGAAGCTGTACCGTTTAATTTTTAGCACCAAATTGCGGGATTTCAGTCTTTTATTAAGCTTTCCAGCAAGGTTGCTAGGTTTTGCTGTTGCATTGCGACTGCCAACCGCGTTGAGCATATTACCGCCTGGATATCTTTTAACGCTGTATTAAAATTGTCGTTAACCACGATGTAATCGGCTTCGGCAACGTGCTCGATTACGCTGCGTGCCTGCTGCATGCGACTCTCTATTGTTCGTTGATCATCTTGAGCTCGTTCGGTGAGTCGCTTGGTAAGAGCCTGGAGCGAGGGCGGCAGGATAAAGATGAAGCAAGCGTCCGGTCGCAAGGTTCGTACTTGGGCTGCTCCGTGCCAGTCGATTTCTAAAATCACATCATAGCCATCGTTCAATTGTTGGTTTACCCAGCGTTGTGAGGTACCGTAGTGATGGCCATACACTGTCGCGTTTTCCAGAAAGTCTCCGGCCAACAACATGTCCTTGAATTCTTTTTCACCTATAAAGTGATAATTGATTCCATTTTCCTCGCCTAGGCGTTCCGGTCGAGTAGTGTAAGATACCGAGACACGCAGATTGTCATCGTTATTTACAAGGGCGTTAACTAGTGTTGTTTTACCTGCGCCTGAGGGAGCGGTAATAATGATTAATTTACCCTTCGCCATCTTGCTTTTCCTTCAATAGGTTCACTCAACGTTTTGGATCTGTTCGCGCATTTGTTCTATCAGCACTTTCAGTTCCACGGCGTCGAGGGTCGTTTCTACAACAATAGATTTTGAAGACAGGGTATTTGCTTCTCGGTTCAGTTCTTGCATCAGGAAGTCCAGGCGACGACCTTTTTGACCAGTTATCTCAATAACTCTTTCGACTTCATTGAGATGTGAATCAAGGCGATCTAGCTCTTCATCAACATCTGCTTTTTGCGCGAGCAAAGTGATTTCCTGTTCAAGTCTTATAGGGTCCAACCCAGCTTTCAGTTCTTCCAGTTTATCCGACAGGAATTGTCGTTGCCTGTCCAGTATATGCGGCATTCTTTCCCGCACACTAGCAACAATCTGTCTAATCGAGGCAATACGTTGGAAGAGCATTCCTTTCACGGCCTCTCCTTCCCGCTCACGGCTAGCGATGAGTTCTTTTAGAGTGTTTTTAAATAACTGGATTGCTTCTGAACTAAGTGCTTCGGTATCAAATTGCTGGTCAATAATGACGCCAGGCCAGCGAAGCACATCGATGCTATTCAGCTCTAATGTGCTTCCAATCAGTTTCTGTATTTCGGAATTTGCTTGCGAGACTTTCTTAGCGAGCTCTTTGTTTATTTGCAAGTCAGCAGAGCTAGAGTCTGTTGCCCGGAATCGCAACCGGCACTCAACCTTACCGCGCTGAAGTCGCCCCCTGACAATTTCGCGAATCGAACTTTCCATTCCACTTAAGGCATCGGGGAGCCTGATGCTGGTTTCGAGGTATCTGTGATTAACGGAACGGATCTCCCAAGTCAGGGAGCCCCAATCCCGTTCCAACTGCTGCCTTGAAAAGGCAGTCATACTTAGCATCATGACAACAAACTTTGCATAAAGAAGGCGCTATTCTATCGTAATTAGCGCAAGCACAGCGAGGAAACTTATTCCCTTGTCCTCGCACTGGGAGCGAATTTCAAGGATAATTCGCAGCAATTCCCATGGTCCAAATTAATTTGCTTTCGGAATTTCGATGACAGAAAAATCCCGACCTAGTAACAGGCGACCCGATGAACTGCGGGCGATTCGATTAACTAGGCACTACACCAAGCATGCGGAAGGATCCGTATTAGTCGAGTTTGGAGACACCAAGGTATTGTGTAATGCAACGGTTGAAGAATCAGTACCTCGGTTTTTGAAGGGCTCTGGCCGCGGATGGATAACCGCCGAATATGGAATGCTGCCACGTTCTACTGGGAGCCGAATGGATCGTGAAGCTGCGAAAGGGAAACAGTCCGGCAGAAGTCTTGAAATTCAACGCTTAATTGGACGTTCACTAAGAGCGGCGGTAAGTCTCGAAAAACTCGGTGAGCACACCATTAAAGTTGACTGCGATGTTATTCAAGCTGATGGTGGTACTCGAACTGCGTCCATTACTGGTGGTTGTGTTGCTCTCGTTGATGCCATTACTTATATGTTAAAAAATGACATGATACTGGTGAACCCGCTGAAACAGTTCGTGGCCTCAGTGTCAGTAGGGGTCCATGAGGGGAGAACTGTTCTGGATCTTGATTACATAGAGGACTCGAGCGCGGATACGGACATGAATATTGTTATGACAGCATCGGGGGGGTTTATCGAAGTCCAGGGGACCGGAGAAAGTTCGGATTTTAGTCATGCCCAACTACTTGAGATGATTTCATTTGCTGAAAGCGGCATAAGGCAATTAATTGGAGTACAACAGAAATCGTTAGCTTAAAATTATCCACTAAATTCGAAAGATAAGTAAGAATTTGGGCTTAGAAATTTCCAGTGGGAAATAAAGTGTAAAAATGCCGACATTCCAGGAAGAATTTTTAAAGTTTGTCATTGAGCATGACATCCTTCGGTTTGGAGAATTCACACTCAAGTCTGGCCGTCAAAGTCCTTACTTTTTCAATGTTGGATTGTTCAATTCTGGAGAAAAGCTGTCCTTTCTCGCGAAGTGCTATGCTGCTTCCATTGTCCACTCGGGGCAGGAATTCGATATTTTATTTGGACCAGCCTACAAAGGCATTCCACTTGTATCAGCTGTGGCGATGGCGCTGGCTAATGACCATGGTATAAACAAGCCTTTCTGTTTTAATCGCAAGGAAATTAAAGATCATGGTGAGCGAGGTTTGATTATCGGCGCTGAACTTACTGGTAAAGTAATGGTGATCGATGATGTTATTACTGCTGGGACAGCGATTTGTGAAGCATCTGACATTATTGCCGCTAAAGGAGCGGAACTTGCTGGCATAGCTGTAGCTATGGATCGGCAGGAAAGAGGCGCTGGATCACTTTCGGCTATTCAGGAAATTGAACAGAATCACCAGATAAGGGTAGTTAGCATTATAAATTTACAAGATATAGTCAACTACCTACAAAAAGACGATGGCGGCATAATCAAGCAACAAATTAAATCTATTGTCGCCTATCACCGAGAATATGGAATTTAGCTCGAATCTTGCATCAAAAAATATAACTAACTTATCGAAGGCGCTGTGGGGACACTGTAGGGTGATAGTAGGTTTTTGCTAAGGAATTCCCATTGAGCTTCCCAGTTCTCCAGTGGAGATTCTTTAAACCCACTTCTGACGAATTGCACCAACCTTCCCTCGCATGTGGCTAACAGTAAATTGGCCAGTACCTTTGGAGAAGCGCTGGGTTTCAAATTTTCCCGAATTTGTGCTTCCCTCAAAACCTGTTTAAGTTGTGACTCTATTCGGTTAAACAGCTGAACTATGCGAGTTCGCAGACGTTCAGTCTCACCTGCCAGAGCGTCTCCCGTAAGTAACCGAGTCATACCTGGGTTCTTATCGGAAAAATTCAGCAACAGCGTCAGTATCTTGTAACATCTTGTTTCAGCACTGGCTTCGTCGTCCAGAATACGAGAGATTCGAAGGAAGAGGGTTTCTTCAATAAATTTGATAAGGCCTTCGAACATTCGGGCCTTACTGGGAAAATGGCGATAAAGCGCTGCTTCAGAAACCCCGACTTGTTTTGCCAAGGCCGCGGTCGTGATTCTTTCTCCAGGGGCGGCTTCTAACATATGTGCTAGGGTTTGGAGGATTTGATCTTTGCGTGACGGCTCGTTGCTGTTATCCATGATTTGTTCGGTCATCGGTTAGGGGTTGTGATTCAGCGATCTTGTTTTTGGCTGAGCCCGTTCTTAGTAATCAGGGTGCCGACACCTTCGTCAGTAAATATTTCCAAAAGGACTGCATGTTCTACTCTCCCATCGATTATATGGGCGCTATGAACTCCACTTTTCACTGCTTCTAGGGCACACTCGACCTTTGGCAACATCCCCCCTTGAACGCATTTATCGGCAATTAGGTCAGCAACTTGTTTAGTACTCAGTCCTGTTAACACTTTGTCTTCATCCCCAAGTACACCAGCCACGTTGGTAAGCAGGATTAGTTTTTCAGCACCTAAAACCTTGGCGATCTCTCCCGCAACTGAGTCAGCATTAATGTTGTAACTAGCTCCTTTTTCATCGGTACCAATCGGGGCAATTACAGGAATGAAATCGCTGTCTTTCAGAACTTCCAGAACCTCCACGTTAATGCTAGCTACTTTGCCAACCTGACCTATATCTATAGTCTCGTCATCAGCTCCATTATCATTGCTTTTTTTAATTCGCAACTTTTTTGCCTTTATAAGATTGCCATCTTTGCCCGTTACACCCACCGCTTTTCCTTGGTTTTTGTTGAGTAGAGCTACAATCTCCTTATTAACCAATCCGCCAAGAACCATTTCAACAACATCCATGGTCTGGCTGTCGGTAACGCGTAGTCCGTTAACGAAATTAGATTCTATATTCAGTTGATCCAGAACATGCGCAATTTGTGGTCCTCCGCCATGCACTACTATGGGATCTATGCCAACGAGTTTCATCAGCACAATATCGCGGGCAAAACTTTGCTTGAGTTTTTCATCCACCATAGCATTGCCGCCGTATTTAACGACTACCGTGCGACCAGTGAACTTCTGAATATAGGGAAGGGATTCAGTGAGTACTTTAGCGATATTTTTTGCATTATCGATTGTGAGTGACATGTTTCCTATTCCGGCGGGCTTACGCCAGCGTGTTTATCTGTTTTACGAATTAAGGCTTTAAACTGATCCTTGATAGCTTGTAGCCGTTGGCCTCTACTCTACGCGGTATTGCTTGGATTATGATTCTTATGCTTTCAAAATTCTGCCTTTTATCTACTTCGCCA
>PARV01000055.1 GCA_002712055.1 Gammaproteobacteria bacterium
GCGGCCATTATCCAATGAAACCATCGGTCAAAGGACTCATGCCTCATTACGCGTCGGCCTTCAGCCGAAGGCTTATCCATTTTTTTGTTAGCCAGCGCCGCCATAATTATTGCATGGGCCACCAGCAGGACTGCTACAGCAATGAAAACAACATAAAGCAAATCCCAGGAAACACCGAGGATTACTACTTCACCGAAGACATCCTCTCTATAGCGGACAATTTGTTCCACTTTACTAACCTCTCGTTATTGTTTTAATACTTCTATTTTTCTTAATTCAATGAGCCCGGGCAGCTCCAGGGTTTACCCCCGGACCGCTCGCATGACCAGATTTTTCATTAATGGCACCTTGAAATGGTTGTAGTTCAAAGGTCGGGCACCTTCAACGGCCATTTCACCAGCGCGGCTAGCGACTTCCTCGGAACGCTGCTGACCGCGAATGGCGTTCTCAACAGCTTCCAGTCGCCGCGGCACACACTCAACAGCACCGCATGCCAGCCTAATGTCTTCTATCACACCACCGGAAACCTTGATTGCTGCAGCAACATTTACCAAAGCGAAATCCCAGACATTTCGGTCTGCCACTTTTTCAAAATAGAACTCAGCGTTTGCCCAAGTATTCGGTATCCTGACAGCAGTCAGTATCTCACCGTCGTTCAGAACGGTCATGTGGACAATATCTCGATCGGGACCGATAAAGTAATCTTGGGCCGGAATCAGTCGTTGGCCGCTAGAACTGGACACCACCATAGTAGCTTCTAAAGCCACCAAGGCCGGTGCCGTATCAGACGGACTCACTGCCACACAGCGGCTTGCGCCGAACAGAGAATGTTCGCGGTTGAGTCCTTCTGGAGAGTCGGCGTAGCAGATATTACCGCCAGCGCGGTAGCAATCCAGACCCCGGCGATAGTACCAGCACCGGGCATCCTGATTTAGATTGCCACCAAGAGTACCGACGTTGCGAATCTGCGGACTAGCAACTTTACTGGCGGCCTCAGCTAGCAAACTGTAACGGGATTGCACCAATGGATTGTTGGCAATCTCGGTAATCGTGGTCACTGCGCCAATTTCGATACCATCTGCAGTTTCCGTGATTCCTTTCCAGGCATCAATCTGCGTTAGTTCGATCATGGCTGCAGGAGTTTTGTTACGGTCTTTCAACCAACCGTAAGTATCCTGACCACCACCGAGTAGCCAACCATCGCTACCTAATTCGTTCGCCAAATCCAGTGCGTTTGCTTCATCAGTTGGTTGATAAAGCTCAATATCGGGCATTACATCATGTGAAGTGGCTACCATATCAACCTCGGAAATTGTTCTGAGCAAGAGGCGTCGCTTGTTCCGACGTTCCTGCTAAATGGTTAATGATCATGTCTGTAGTTACCGGAGCGGCATTAAAGATGTGTCCCCCTAACGCGTCCGAAATCGCAGCGTTCAGCGCAGCTGATACAGACCCCTGGGTAGGCTCACCGATTCCGCGTGCGCCCACCGGATTCTCGGGATCGGGCAGATCCACCCAACCTGTTTCAATCTTAAGCGGCGTGTCGAGGTACGTTGGCACCTTGCTCTGCCAATAACCGGTACTCGCTGGAAGGCCATTCTGCGGGTCATAAAGGTGACGCTCGAGCACAGAAAGCCCGACTCCCCAAACAACTCCCCCGACCAATTGGTTCTTCAATCCCTGTGGATGCATTACCGTACCGCATTCACCCACACTGACTATATCCTTGATGTCGATTTTACCAGTTTCGGTATCGAGTTCGATCTCAAGGGCTGTAACCGTGAAACCGGGAGGATTACCAGAGTGGGCTGGGTCGTGGTAGACACCCATGAAACCAGAGCCCGCTAATCGGGACACAGCAATCTGAGTCCACTCGGCAAGGTCTTCAGGGAGTTCCGCTTCGCCAGTGTATTTGCCACCCAGTTCCATTGCCCGTTGTGCTACTTCAGCAAAACTGTATCCAACAGATTCATCCGCGATCTGGTGTATACGCTCGTTGGATACATCGTAGTCATCTGGGCTACCGCCTAGTTCATTAGCAGCAATCTCCTTCATTTTCGCCAACATATCTTGCGCGGCACCCCAGAAGGTGCGCGTATTTGTGAAGATGGAGTTACTTCCATCCTGAGGCGAAGTGATGGGTAGATGCAGGTCGGTCCGCCCGGTAACAATATCGCAACTCTCCCAAGGCATCTTCAGCACTTCTGCCGCAGCCCTTGAGGTCGATGCGTAAGAATAAGTTCCTAGGTTTCCAACCCCATTATGAATCTTCAGTCGCCCATCGGCGCCCATCATAACAATGCCATCCATGCCGCTGCGCCCTGCGTTGTGATAACCCTGGCCTATCCCAAGTCCAGTCACCTTACTGCCATTGCGCTGGCGGCGACGTGATTGACGTCCTTCCCAGTCAAACAATTGAGCCGTTTGCTCAAGCGCTTCCGGCATGTAGGCGCTTGTAAACGGCTGACGCTGGATACCCCCAACATCTCCGTTTTGTGGAGTGTTAATCTTTCGAATCTCCAGCCTGTCGATGCCTAATTCATCTGCAGCCTTATCAAGAATCGGAGAAACTATTGCGGCAATCTGGTTCTCACCTGGACCACGCTGGGCACCACGGTGAGCCGTATTACTGCCGATAGAGACACCTCGAAGACGCACTGCTTCAGCCTGGTAAACAATGCTTACAGCATTTGTTGCTGAAAAAGCATCGCCGCCGCCGCCTTTACCTCCGTTATCGGATACGATCCAAAGATCCGCTGCCGACATAGTGCCATCTTGTTTGAAGCCAAGCTTTATCCAGCCTTGGAATCCCTGTCGTGCACCACCAATTGTGAACTCTTCCTCCCGAGTAACACGCATCATCACAGGCCGATTAATTTTCTGCGATAACTTCGCCGGGACTCCGTAGACCGGAACGCTGCCGGCTCGAGCTCGTTGTCCGAAACCGCCTCCAGTTGCCACGTTCACGAAAACAAGGTCCTCTTTCGCGACACCTATGATGCCGGCAATGCCATCAGCAAAAGCGGTGAGGCTTTGAGAGCCTCCGTGCAAGTACAGTTTGCCATCTTCCCAGTAGGCCATTGCACTACGCGGCTCCATGGACATATGGGGATAACCTGCAGTAGTGAACGTGTTTTCATAAACAAAGGCCGCTTCCGCGAACGATGCGTCCAAGTCTCCGTAGGCAAGCTCGGTCGGTGGCTCAGCGCTAGGTTCATTGCCTGCGCGAAAACTAGCAACCTGATCAGCTGTCCATTTCTCCTGGACAAAGCCTTGACGGAAGACAAAGGTATTACCGCCATTGTAGGCATCGGGCCCACCTTCCTCTAGGCTCTCCAGTGGATCGATGACGTGAGGCAATCGTTCAAATGTGACCGCGATAGAAGCTATCGCAGTCTCTGCTGTTTTTTCGTCAACGGCAGCAACCGCCAAGATTGGCTCACCAACCAGCGTGGGCTCATTCGTTAGAATCTTGAGACCAGTGCTTTGTGGCTCACCGTCAGGATAGACATCATCCGCAGTCAAAATGCCATAAACGCCGTCCATCGCCAACGCTTCGGAAGCATCAATATCCAAAACCCGACCGTGAGGGATGGGGCTTGTTAGTAGTCGTGCATAGACCATGCCCTCGCGGGTGTAGTCTTCTGCATACTTAATCCTACCAGTAACCTTACCCGGCACATCTGGTGGAACAAAATCTTTTCCAATATGCATATATGCCATGATAATTATCCTATTTCAGCAGCGCGCATAACGCCATCAAGGTAAGAGTCGTAAGAACCGCACCGGCAGATGTTGCCGGACAGACCTAGCTGCGCTTCTTCTCGAGTTGGGTTAGGGTTGACACGTAACAAAGCTACTGCTGCCATTACCTGCCCAGGAGTGCAGTACCCGCACTGTGGAGAAAGTTGCTCCACAAAGCCCTGCTGTACAGGATGCAAGTCGCCGTTTGGTGATTCAAGACCTTCTACAGTCTCTATTCGACCATTCTTCATCGAATGGGTCAGGACTGAACAGGCATAAGTTGCGATATCGTCAACCAATACCGTACAGGCCCCACATTCACCACGGTTGCATCCTAACTTAGTTCCAGTTAGGCCAAGCTTGTAGCGAAGAGTCGAAGCCAGGGTCTCCTGAGGAGCGACATCGACGCTGCGCATTTGGCCGTTTACATTGATTCGTATGAGACGTTCAACATAGCCGGCTGGACGGTCCTGGCCATTGGCTGCATACCACATGCCTGTGGTAGTAGCCGCAGCACCAGAGGCTATTACCCCTTTTATGAAGCGTCTACGGGTTAGATTTGGATTCACGGGTTACATTCGCCTCCATTTTTAAGGAAAGGAATTCCATCTAAAAGATTGATTTTTATTGTTACATCGCCCTCTAATACAAATGAGAATTATTTGCATTTATATTTTTTTGCTGTACGATGATACTGTCCGTTAGAGTAAATCACCTTCTGGTTTTTAGCAAGCTAGCCGTTGCCTTGCATGGCTTGATTTCTGGTCGTTTCAGCCAATTCAGTTCAGCCTTTAATTCTGACCAATTGATGGCACATGTTTGTCTTGAGCTAATCCTCTATATTCCGCAGTTGCGAAACTTATTTTAGGCATTCGTAATCTGATTTTGTCGGTCTTTCTGAACTCGATTTTTAAAAATCTTAATACCTTTGAACTGAGCCTAGACTGTTGAGACAAGACAGGTAAATTGATAATTTTTACCATGATGAACGCTAAAGTATTGGTAAGAAAGCTGCTGAAAATCGCTAACTTAGTGCGCCGAAGAATCTTCGGGAAGCCCCGTAAACCTTGACATATTCTGCCGTGGTGTTATTTTGACCGGCCCTCTCCATAGCTCTGATATACACCGGATAATGGCGGGGAAACAGACTAAATCGCCACGCCCTACCAGGCCGAATTCAACAGCGTTATGCGCACGGACCCGAGAGGCGCAGCCATTCACGGGATGGGGAATCATCCGCGGAATGAGGGCCTTATCTTGCGAGGAACAAAGAGACTTAACTTTTTATGAGCCAACAACAAAAGCCTCCACTGAAGTTCGGTTATCCTGAAAAAACAGGACTCTACGACCCTGCAAATGAAAAGGATTCTTGTGGTGTGGGCTTTGTCGCAAATATCAAGGGCGTACCTAGCCGTCAGATCATGCTGGACGCCTATCATATAAATTCCCGCATGGATCATAGAGGCGGTTGTGGTTTTGAAGCCAATACTGGGGACGGCGCAGGCATCTTGATCGCTACCCCACATAGCTTTTTCCAGAAGATTGCCAGGGAAGAGTTAAATTCTGAACTGCCGCCAGCAGGCCAGTATGCTGTGGGAAACATTTTCCTTCCTGCAGAAAAAGAAGAAAGAGAAACCTGCCAGCGGGTAATTAACGAAATCATCGCGGAAGAAAACCAACTACTCGTTGGGTGGCGTGAAGTACCGGTGGATCCAGACGGCGCGGGTGTCGGACCGGCGGCACGCATGGCTCAGCCACAGATCGAGCAACTCTTCATTGCCGCGGCTGAAGGACTGGAGCAAGATCAGTTTGAACGTAAACTTTACGTAATCCGCAAACGCTTTACCCATCGGCTACGCAACGATGAGTCTCTAGTAGGCCGCAAACAACTTTTTGCTTGTAGCCTCTCCACCAAGGTCATTGTTTACAAAGGAATGCTGACCCCTGGACAGTTATTCCCTTTCTATTACGACCTGACCAACCAAGCTTTCGAAACTCATCTGGCGATGGTGCATTCGCGTTTTAGCACCAACACTTTTCCGTCCTGGGATCGAGCACAACCGAATCGTTTCATGAGTCACAATGGCGAGATTAATACGCTGATGGGCAATGTTAACGCCATGGTCGCTCGGCAGGGTAAACTGGAAACCGATGTATTTGGTGATCGCTTAAAAGACATCTTTCCAGTGATCGACGCTGACTGTTCCGATTCCGGCAGCTTCGATGCGGTATTGGAATTTTTGTTGTTATCAGGCCGTTCACTGGCCGAGGCAACCATGATGATGATTCCGGAGGCATGGCAATCTGACATCAACATGGCCCAAGAAAAGAAAAATTTCTACGAGTATCACTCGGCCCTGATGGAACCTTGGGACGGCCCGGCCTCAATCGTGTTCTCTGACGGTCACTACATCGGAGCGGTACTGGACCGAAATGGATTACGTCCAAGCCGCTACTACGTTACCCATGATGACAAGTGCATTATGGCCTCTGAGGTGGGTGTGCTTAGTGTCGACCCAGCAAATGTGAAGCTCAAGGGGAGGCTACAGCCAGGCAAGATGTTCCTGCTGGATTTTGAAGAGGGCCGCTTAATTCCAGACGAAGAACTTAAACAGACCATTTGCGACAAACGCCCCTACGGGAATTGGCTAGCTGAACAGAAGGTTACTTTGGGAGATATTGGTTGCAGTAGCGAAGCTAAGCCACTCGATGCCGAAGACACGCTCCAGCGCATGCAGGCATTTGGTTATACCTCTGAAACGATGCAATTTATGCTTATCCCACTGGTGACTGAAGCTCGTGACCCGCTGGGGTCGATGGGTAACGACTCTGCCTTAGCCTGCCTGTCCGACAAACCACGTATGATCTACGACTACTTCAAACAATTGTTTGCGCAAGTAACAAACCCGGCCATCGATTCCATTCGGGAAGAAGTTGTAATGTCACTCAGTTGTTTCATCGGGCCGGAAGGCAATCTTGTCGAGACTACACCAGAACAGGCCCATCGTCTGAGCCTCGACCATCCGATCCTGTCCAATCAACAGTTAACCAGCATCCAGCACATGGATTACCAAGGCATGCGTTCTCAGGTAATTGATATAACTTACGACGCGGAGCAAGAGAATGGTTACCTCAACACCATCGACCGCATCTGCGAAGAAGCTACCGAAGCCATCGCTGAGGGATTTTCTTTTATTATTCTTTCCGACCGATTTACGTCCCAATCACATATTCCACTGAGCGCACTAATCGCGTGCGGCGCGGTGCATCATCACCTGGTGCGAAACGAACAACGCACCCAGATCGGTATCATAGTAGAGACCGGTGAAGCACGAGAGGTCCATCACCACTGTCTGCTAACGGGTTATGGCGCGGACGCTATAAACCCTTATCTGGCGTTTGAGGCCCTATGGCAAGCTAACAAAGGAAAACTGTTGGGTGAAAATTATCCCGGTGAGGAGGCGCTTGTTGCAGCCTACAAGAAAGGAATAGCCAAAGGGATGCTTAAGGTCATGGCCAAGATGGGCATCTCCACCCTTCAATCCTATAAAGGAGCGCAGATCTTCGAAGCTGTGGGTTTGGCAGGAGAAATTATTGACAAGTGTTTTTGGGGCACTGCTAGCAGAGTGCAAGGACTAACCTTTGATGTACTGATTGATGAATCCCATCGTCGCCATGCCATTGGGTTCCCTACCAAGGAAGGTGACATGATTCCTGTGCTACACAATCCCGGTGATTTTCACTGGCGCTCTGGCGGCGATTTACACATGTGGAACCCCAACACGATTTTTAACCTGCAGATAGCGGCCCGCAACAACAATGCTGATGCTTATTCAGAATTCGCTCGCCATGCTAATGAGGAGGCGACTCGTCGATGTACCTTCAGAGGTCTTCTGAAATTCCGCACCGATATCAACGAGTCAATCTCCCTGGATGAAGTCGAACCAGCCAGTGAAATCGTCAAGCGCTTCGCAACTGGAGCGATGAGTTTCGGATCCATCTCCCAAGAGAGTCACGAGTCCCTAGCAATTGCAATGAATCGTTTGGGCGGGAAGTCCAACACAGGCGAGGGAGGCGAAGATTCAGCTCGGTTCAACCCGCTTCCTAACGGCGACTCCAAGCGCTCAGCTATCAAGCAGGTGGCGTCAGGGCGCTTCGGTGTGACTGCCTGGTACCTTACAAATGCCGATGAACTCCAGATCAAGATCGCCCAGGGAGCGAAACCAGGTGAGGGCGGTGAACTACCTGGTCGCAAGGTGGACGAACAAATAGCACGCATCCGCCACTCCACTCCGGGGGTGGGTTTGATCAGCCCACCGCCACACCATGACATTTATTCTATTGAAGATATAGCACAGCTTATCCACGACTTAAAAAATGCCAATCGAGACGCACGTATAAGCGTAAAACTGGTATCCGAGATCGGCGTCGGCACCATAGCAGCCGGAGTAACCAAGGCTAAGACCGATCACCTGGTTATAGCTGGACATGATGGTGGCACGGGTGCGTCACCACTGACATCTATTAAACATGCCGGACTGCCCTGGGAGCTCGGTATTGCCGAAACCCATCAGACGCTTGTTATGAATAACTTGCGGTCCCGCGTTGCATTACAAACCGACGGTCAATTGAAGACTGGGCGTGATATTGCCGTTGCCGCATTGCTCGGAGCTGAAGAATTCGGTTTCTCAACCGCACCTCTTATCACGCTCGGCTGCGTCATGATGCGCAAGTGCCATTTGAACACCTGCCCTGTAGGGGTCGCCACCCAAGATCCTGAGCTGAGGAAAAAATTCAAAGGCAAACCAGAACACGTAGTGAACTATATGTTTATGGTGGCTGAGGAGCTTCGAGAAATTATGGCCGGCGTCGGCATTAGGACAGTCAATGAGATGATCGGACGCGTAGACCTGCTCGACACCGTCCATGCGATTGATCACTGGAAAGCAAAAGGTCTCGACCTTAGTTCTATTCTGGAACCGGCCCAGGTGGTGTTCGAAGGCACCGAGTTTTATTGCGTCCAGCAGCAAGACCATGGGCTCGATAAGGCTCTTGATAATGAACTTATTCGCCTAGCTGCACCAGCTCTCGAGAAGGGTGAAAAAGTATTTATAGAACACGAAATCATCAACACCAACCGCGTCGTCGGCACTATGCTTTCCAATGAAGTATGCAAAAAGTGGAAAGCCGAGATGCTGCCCGAAGACACTATCAATATAAAATTTAACGGATCAGCCGGACAGAGTTTCGGAGCCTGGCTGGCAAAGGGCATCACCATGACTGTAGAGGGAGATGCTAATGATTACGTAGGTAAAGGTTTGTCTGGCGGAAAGATCATAATCTACCCGCCGAAACAAAGTACATTCCAGGCAGAAGAAAATATTATCGCCGGAAACGTCATTCTTTACGGAGCCACGGGCGGAGAAGCCTATATACGCGGAATCGCTGCAGAGCGTTTTGCAGTGCGCAACAGCGGGGCTAGTGCCGTCATCGAAGGCATTGGCGATCATGGCTGTGAATACATGACCGGTGGCTGCGTAGTTGTGCTTGGTAAAACCGGCCGAAACTTTGGTGCTGGAATGAGCGGAGGTGTCGCCTATGTCTGGGACTCAGATGGTAGCTTCCCTTGCCGTTGCAACATGGAATCATTTGAACTCGAATCCGTCTCTTCAGCCGAAGATATTTTGGAGCTTAAACAGCTCATTAAAAATCATGCGGAATATACGAAGTCGCCAGTCGCTCAAAAAGTACTAGAGAACTGGGAAAACTCACTCTCTCAGTTCGTGAAAGTGATGCCTACGGACTATAAGCGGGTGCTGGCTGAACGGGCCACTGCTTCCGCTGCCTGATTGTCGGTAGTTTTACAAACCAGGAATTCAGATGGGAAAGCCAACAGGATTTAAGGAATTTGAACGCAAAACCGAGCCCTATCGGGATGCTATGGAGCGGCTGTTGGATTTCGAGGAGATCTACACCGATCATCATGAGACGCATCTGGCTACCCAGGGAGCACGTTGCATGGATTGCGGTGTTCCTTTTTGTCAATCAGCCGATGGTTGCCCTGTTTATAATCTGATTCCCGAATGGAACGATCTCGTTTACCAAAACCGTTGGAAAGAAGCGTTGGATCGGCTACACAAAACCAACAACTTCCCTGAGTTTACAGGTCGTGTGTGTCCCGCACCTTGTGAAGGAGCCTGTGTCCTCGGCATTCACGAACCAGCAGTTACCATCAAGAATATCGAATGCGCAATAGCTGACAAGGGTTTTGAAGAAGGCTGGGTTATCGCTAACCCCCCGCAGTTTCGTGGCGGTAAGACAGTCGCCATTGTAGGTTCTGGTCCAGCTGGACTTGCTGCTGCCGCCCAACTGAATTATGCCGGCCACGAGGTTACCGTGTACGAGCGGGACGACCGCGTCGGCGGTTTGTTGATGTACGGTATTCCTAATATGAAGCTGGACAAAGCCATTGTAGATCGCCGAGTAAACCTTTTACGGGAAGAAGGTGTCAATTTCATCGTAAATGCTGACGTTGGTGGTAGTGGCAATAACGCCGCTCCGGTGGAGCAAATACTGGAAGACTTTGATGCTCTGTTACTAACCACCGGTGCTACTACGCCCCGGGACTTGCAGATTCCAGGCCGCGAAGGTGATGGCGTGCACTTTGCCATGGAGTTCCTTTTGAAGAACACCAAGAGCCTGCTGGACTCAAATTTAAAAGACGGGAATTACATCAGTGCTAAAAACAAAAACGTGATCGTAATCGGTGGTGGTGATACCGGCACTGACTGCATTGGCACATCTCTCAGACATGATTGCAAGTCGCTTGTTAACTTTGAAATCATGGGGAAACCACCAGCTGATCGGATGCCGAACAATCCCTGGCCCACCTGGCCGACGATTTTCCGAGTGGATTACGGACACGAAGAAGCTGCCATCCGCGACGGCCACGACCCCCGCGTCTATTCAATCTCCGGAAAGGAATTCGTAAGAGACGATGAAGGAAAGCTATTAGGAATTAATACCTTCGAGGTCGACGAGAATTTTAAAGAAATACCTGATACCGCACAGTTCTGGGAGGCCGATCTGATCTTCCTTTCCATGGGTTTCCTTGGGCCCGAGCATTATATTAGTGAGCCACTGCGCCTCGACCTCGACCCACGATCCAACTACAAGGCCAATTATGGAGATTTCAGAACTTCCCATAAAAAGGTTTTCGCCGCTGGAGATTGCCGTCGTGGTCAGTCCCTTGTAGTCCGAGCTATCGACGAGGGGCGACTAGCAGCCGAAGAGGTCGATAAATTTCTCAGGGGTTAACAGTCGCCTGCTAAAATTTTTGTCTTCTATTGCCTTGCGCTGGACAAGCCCAAGGTTTGCAGCGCCGCATCTATTTCTTCAAGAATGGACGGATCATCGATCGTAGCTGGTATTCGGTACTCCTCATTGTCAGCAATCTTTTGCATTGTTCCCCTCAGTATCTTACCCGATCGCGTTTTGGGTAGTCGCTGCACAACAACTGCCTGTTTGAATGCTGCGACAGGGCCAATTTGATCTCGCACCAGTTGAACGACTTCACTAACAATTGTTTCATCATCGCGTTGCACTCCAGCTTTCAGAACCAGAAAGCCCAGTGGGAGTTGACCCTTCAACTGGTCGGCTATGCCGATAACAGCACACTCGGCAACATCAACATGGCTGGCCAACACTTCTTCCATCGCTCCTGTAGATAGACGATGACCCGCAACGTTGATAATGTCATCAGTTCGGCTCATGACAAATACATAATCATCTTCGTCGATAAATCCGGCATCAGCGGTCTTGTAATACCCAGGAAACTCTTCCATATAACTCTCAAGGAAGCGCTCATGGGCATTCCACAATGTTAGTAGTGAACCGGGCGGCATTGGCAGTTTCGCGCATAATGCTCCCACTTCACCTGCCGGCATCAAGTTACATTGATCATCCAGCACTTGTAGATTCCAACCCGGCGCAACTTTAGTCGGCGAGCCTGGTTTGACTGGCAGCAAACCGTAACCTTTATGATTCGCTGCAATAGACCACCCAGTTTCAGTCTGCCACCAGTGATCGATTACAGGGATCTTCAGTTTTTCTTCTGCCCAAGAAAGGGTATCGGGATCAGTGCGTTCTCCTGCTAAAAACAAGGTCTCAAACTCACCCAGATCATATTTTCCAAGAAGCTTACCCTCCGGATCTTCTTTCTTGATCGCACGGAACGCCGTCGGGGCTGTAAACAGTGTGTTCACCCCATGGTCAGCTATAACGCGCCAAAAAGCACCAGCATCCGGCGTGCCAACGGGTTTTCCTTCATAAAGAATGCTCGTACAGCCTTTTAGCAAAGGCCCATAAACTATATAGGAATGGCCAACCACCCACCCAACATCGGAAGCAGCCCAGTAGACATCGTCGGCTTCCACGCCGTAAATTGTGTTCATGGTCCAATTAAGCGCGACCGCGTGACCACCATTGTCACGCACCACTCCTTTGGGCAAACCGGTGGTCCCCGAAGTATAAAGAATGTAAAGCGGATCAGTTGCGTTGACGGTTACACAATCTGCCGGCTCTGCGTCCGCCATCGCTTCCTGCCAATCAATGTCTCTACCGCACTGCAGTTCGGCAATTTCCTGAGACCTTTGTACGACGATAGTCTTTGATGGCTTATACCGGGCAATATCGATCGCATCATTCAATAGCGGCATATACGGGATGATGCGATTGATTTCGATGCCACAAGAAGCGGTGACTATGACGTCCGGTTTAGCGTCGTCGATACGCACCGCGAGTTCATTCGAGGCAAAGCCACCGAACACCACCGAGTGAACGGCCCCGATACGAGCACAAGCTAACATAGCAATTACAGTTTCGGGAATCATCGGCATATAAATGATTACCCGGTCGCCTTTGCCGACCCCATTGCTCTTCAACACCCCAGCAAACTTCGCCGTTAGATCTTTGAGTTCTCGATAACTAAAACTGGCAACTTCGCTACCTGCAACAGGGCTGTCGTAGATAAGCGCTAGATGATCACCACGACCGTTCTCAACATGGCGGTCGAGGGCGTTGTAACAGGTGTTGAGTTGACCACCGACAAACCAGTGCCCATGTGGGGATCGGGATGTGTCCAGTACTTTGTCCCAGCGTTTTACCCAGTGAAGATCTTCAGCCGCCGATCCCCAAAAGCTGTCGGGGTCGGACAGTGATAAGGCATAGGCTCTTTGATAATTTTTTTCGGCGTCGGATGACATCCCGTTATCCTTTTCTATTTCTGTACCTGGGACAGTTATCTTAAAAGAAGGCGAGGCGACAATACCAGTAAAAAGGAGGGATTTCCTATACGCAAAAAAAACGGCGATGATTTCTCATCGCCGTTTCGTTTTACGCTTGAAAGCGCTCTCGGCTTACAACTGCCAGAGTGCTCTTATGTACCAACGACGACCTCGACCATCGAATACCTGAGCATCGTAATTCAAAGCAGCTTCCTCATAGTAAGGCAATGTTGCGTTGAAAAAATCGAGGACACCGAAGGTAAATCGTGTGGTTCCAAATGCCGCATTATCCCAGTCATGGATGTAGTTGTACTGCATGTCCCAACTA
>PARV01000056.1 GCA_002712055.1 Gammaproteobacteria bacterium
GTCTGGCCCCATTCTCTTTTATTGTGGCGATAACTGACGCGTAGAATTTTGCGATGGGTCTGGATAAGGTAGCCAGCTCCAGAAAGGTAGCATTTGAATGTCGTAGTTGGTCGGATCGAAGTTACCTTCCATCCATTCATCTCGTGTAGTCACTGCTTGGATCTGATCGATTCTAGTTTGCAGGCAGTCGTAGCAGACAGAGCCCGGTACACGGTGTTCCGCTCCTTCTGTATCGAGGCCTGCAACACGCATTAGTTCCTCGAGGCGGACCGCTGTGTGTAACTGCGATTTGTAGAAGTCCGTGTAGCTTAAGCCTCGTGCAATCGCTAGCGCCGACCAACCATCGCCTGTGAGTGCCGCCAGGTTAGCTCCCTGCTTCACGAGGTAATCGAGCACGATATTTACTCCCCGGAAGCCAACGCCGTGCAGTGCGGTTTCGCCGCGATAGTTCTGTGCGTTAATGTCGTTACCTCCTTCTAGACACATCCGTACCGCTTCTAAGACTTCTTCTTCCTGCCCGGTGAACGAACCCCCATCCTCGCCCGGATTCCAGATGTGCAGACCAGCGGCGACCATTAAAGGAGTGGTGCCATCGGCCGTTGGTACCGTCGGGTCGGCACCTGCCTCAAGTAGAAGTCTCATTGCTTCGACATCGGTTACTTTGGCTGCCAGCATAAAAGCCGTGGCTCCTAGCCGATTGAAGCGGTTACGCTGACCATCTCGCATGCCGTTTCGTGTCATCCGAGCGTTCACGTTGACACCAGCTTTCAAAAGCTTCCGCATTAGATCAATGCTGTCGAGGGTTCCGGATGCAAATGGGCCGGGTGTCCCAAAAGCAAGATTCATACGGCGGGTTCGCACTGCCTGGTGCAGCGCATTCCAACCAGCTTCAGCTGCCGTGGCATCAGCTCCACGATCAAGGAGATAGGCTGCCAGCTCCCAGTTAGCGTTGGCTGCTGCTACTACCAACGCGGTTTGTCCATCCGATACGGTGTCATCCACATCCGCACCAGCATCCAGTAGTGCTCGTGTGGCTTCGATGTGTCCGGCACGAACCGCGAACATTAGAGGTGAAAAGCCAGTGGGGGGTGCGTATGCAAAGGGACTATCTGCTCTCCGAGATGGATTGTCAGTTTTAGCGTCGATGTCGGCGCCGTGCTCCGCAAGCAGCTGGATGGCTGCTGCGTTATTGTTCGCCGCTGCCCACATCAACGCCGTCTGACCTCTAGTGGTTTCTCTTCTATTTGGATTTGCTCCGTAACTTAGAAGAGTTCGCACGGTTTCTGGCGTGCCAGTACGGGCGGCGGTCATCAGAAGTGTTTCACCGCCCGGCATTGTTTGCTCTGGGTTAGAGCCAGCCTCAAGTAGATGCGTAAGAATTATGCTATTTCCATTTTCCGCCGCCAGTGATGCAGCACTTACTCCATAACGATTCGTAATTCCTACATCGGCTCCTACCTCGAGCAGCAGCTCAACCATTAGTTCTTGATCACCGTGCACAGCCCACTGCAACGCTGTGGCGCCGTCCGGTGATTTTGCGTTAACGTCAGTTCCAGCATCGAGAGCTGCGCGCACAGCTTCGATATCACGATTTCGAACCAGTTCCACTAACTCAATTTTTTGAGGAGCAGCGATTGCGACAAGGCTGAAAAACCATATTGCCATGAAAAAAAACACTTTTCTCATTACCGACCAACTTTTGGTTTGTCTTGTGTAGATATCTGAGCTGTGCAGATAAAGCATTAGAGGTTGGTTAACAACCCGGTACTGTCTGAGATACTGTCGACTTTTACGCCCACTTTGTCTAGAAGCGTTAGCCCAAGGTTCATGAACGGCGTGTGCATTGCGTATCTAATGTGCTGACCGCCTTTCATTTGCCCGCTGCCGCCGCCGACCAGAATTACCGGCAGGTCATAGGGCGTATGGTGATCGCCGTCCCCCATTCCCGTTCCGTACATCATTATGCTGTGGTCTAAAAGGGAACCGTCACCATCGGGTGTGTTGTGCATACGGTCGATCAACTTGCTAAACAGTGAGACCTGATGAATATTAATCTTTGTATATTGCTCAATGTTATGGGGGTTGAGTTGGTGGTGAGACACCGTATGGTGTCCTTCTGGCACGCCAATATTCGGATAAGTGCGACCGCTTAACTCACGAGCCATCTGAAAGCAACTTACTCGGGTGATATCGGCCTGGTAGGCCAGCACCAGCATCTCAAACAATGTATCCACGTGTTCCTCGTAGGTGTCGGGGACACCAGCCGGCTGTTGAGCGGTCGGAAGAGGTCCTGACGCATTGTTCTGCACGGTTCGTTGGATTCGGCGTTCTATCTCCCGCACCGCGTTCAGATATTCTTCCATCACGATCCGATCACTAGGGCCCAACTTACGTTCGAGTTGATTAATGCTATCGGTTACTGAATCGAGGATGCTGCGATCCGTCTGCATCTGGGCCAGGCGTGCTTCCACACTGCCACCGTTGCCAAAAAGTCGCTGGAACACTACGCGCGGATCTCGTTCGTGATATAGGGGTGTAGTAGGAGAGCGCCAAGAAGTCGAGTTCTGGTAGGTGCAACTATAACCGTTCTCACAGTTTCCAACGGTAAAGTTGGAATCTGTGGTCAGCTCTAGTGACCTAAGGGAAGTGTTTTTACCCAGCACATCAGCGGCAAATTGATCTACAGTCTTACCGGCTTCGATATCGGCACCCTCGGTGCGTTTAGGTAGCACACCGCTCAGCCAGCCGCCATGGGCGCGGGTATGGACACCGCCACCCTCGTTGGGGCTCACCAGCCCATTGTTGCTCAATCCGCTCACCACTGTCATTTGCTCTCTGTAGTCTTTAAGCGGGGTTAGGATCCGGGTGATCTTGTAATCACGTCCGCCATTGCCAGCAGGATGGAAGTTTGGCAGGAACATTCCGTTCGGCGCATAGAAAAAGCCAAGGCGCGTGATCGGGGCAGCCGCTGTACGACCAGTAGCGGTGAGCGCAGGTACCATTGCTCCTAGCAAAGGCAATGCCACCAAGCTTCCTATCCCGCGCAGCACCGTCCGTCGCGGTAACGCCTTTTTGGTAATAAACGTCATGATCCAGATCTCCTATACAGAAACGGGTAACTGTTGACGATGCCAATGACAATAGACTGCATGGCGTAACGGTCGGTTGCCGACTCTTGCAGGATTCTACGAATCTCAGGCATGTCGTAGTGGTCGACTCCTCTGCCCAGAGCATAGGTTAGCAATTTCTCGGTGAAAGTGCTCACGAATCTTGATGGCTCTTCGACCAATGCAGCACGTAGTTCTGTTACACCGTTGAATTTGGTGCCGTCCGGGAGCTCTCCGAAGGCATCGATAGGGTTGAACGACTCATCGACCTCTCGGTAACGGCCGATAGCATCGAAGTTTTCGAGGGCGAAACCCGCGGGGTCAATCACAACGTGGCAAGCAGCACACACTGGGTTTTCCCGATGGGCAGCCATACGCTCACGCATTGTGGCCACTTTAGCTTGAGTTTTACTATCGTCGAGCGCAGGGACGTTTGGCGGTGGATCCGGTGGCGGATTCCCAAGGATATTGTCCAAGATCCACTTGCCGCGTAGCACCGGTGAGGTGCGAATCGCATGAGAAGTCAGCGTCAAGATACTGCCCTGTCCCAATAATCCGCGCCGAGGGCTGTTAGCCGGTAACACCACTCGGCGAAAATGCGAGCCCTGGATATTAGGTATGTCGTAATGACCAGCCAGGCGACTGTTCAGATAGGTGTAGTCAGCTGTCAATAACTCAAGAACTCCACGATCTTCCTGCAGTAGGCTGTCGAAAAACATTTCTGTTTCGGTGATCATCGCCTGCCGCAGTGTTTCGTCAAATGCGACAGCATACGGTTCACCTGGTCTCACCAGGGTCTCAAGGTTTCTGAGCTGGAGCCACTGCCCCGCGAAGTTTTTGGTTAACGCCTTAGAGCGGGGATCAGCGAGCATGCGTCTAACTTGTTGCCCTAGTACTGATGGCAGGCTTAACGTTCCGCGTTCGGCCAGCACAAGTAATTCATCGTCTGGGATACTGCTCCATAGAAAGAATGACAAACGAGAGGCAAGTTCGACATCGGTAATTTTATATGCTGTGTTTGGGGCAACACTGATCGGGTCAGCCTCGATTCTTACTAGGAATTCTGGGCTGACGAGCAGGCGCCGGATCGCTAGTTCAATGCCGTTTTCAAAACTACCACCATCAGCCCGACCCCTGTCGTAGAACTCGAGTATGACATTAACATCTTCATCCGTGACAGGCCTGCGATAGGCTTGACGCGTTAAATCCGACAGCAGTGCGCGTGCGCATGTCGCTTCTTGGGAAGCTACCGTCGGTTGACAGGTAAAGATTTTATCGCGGCTGGGAGTGCTTCCTGGTCCAAGAGAGTTATAAGGACCTGCAATGGTGAGGCTATTGACGAACGGTATTCTTCCACCGGGTCCTCCGGTGTTCCCTGCTGTGCGAGGGTTCTGAAACCGTTGCCGGACCTGCTCAATCAGCACCGGCGGATTGCGATAGAACGCCACTCCGATGTCTCGTGGGCCGGCCTCTATTGGCACCCTTAGCTCGATAGGGGAACCAGATTCCACGTTAATCAGTTCTAAAGGCTCACCATCAATTGTCACCTCAAGTTGGTATTCATCCCGCAACCCGCGGGTACCACCCAATTGCACACGCAGGTCATAGTCGGCATTAACTGGAAACAGGTAGGGTACGAGCATTCCACCACGCGTACCGAAGGGCATGCCAGTGGCCCGCTCGTGTTGTTGCTCATCCTGTTCGGTTCGGTATGTTTCCGAGAAGGTTGTTGACGGCGGGTTACCGACCGCAAGGCGGCTGATAGTTCGGCCTGCATCCAGATAGCGTTCCAATAAAGCCTGTGACATCCGCAGCACGCCGCCGATGTTGTCAAAGCCATAGCCGGCATCATCAGCTGGAAGGAAATCGTCAACGTTTATATCAAGAGCTAAGAGGTCACGGATGGCATTGTGATATTCAGCTCGGTTCAGTCGGTGAATCGTTGCTGGTCGTCCTGGCTCCGGATGGACTGCGGCAGCGCTATCGAGTTCGGAGGTGAGCCAATTTCGAAAACTATCCAGCGTCGCCTGTTCAGGTCGCGGCATACCGGCAGGCGGCATCAATCCGGCTTGTAGCTTGCGCACAACTTTTTCCCAGTGAAGGCCGTCGGTTCCCACGGTGGACAGATCGAGATTATCAAGGGCCAAACCGACAGCGCGTAGCTGCGAAGTTAGGGCGTCTGCTTGCTCTGGCGGGCTATCGATAATCGCCTGGTTATGACAGGTAACGCAATACTGATCGACCAGGGAGCGATATTCTGACGCAGGCTGTGCCATAACACCGCCCATCAGCAAGCCGGCGACCAAGGCTACCGTTGTATAAAGCGGAGCAATTCTATAGATTTTGCGCCTTTTTAGTTCCTGCAAAAAATTACCCATTCGCTCACCGTAAGCTGGGGCAGGGTGCCGCTCCAGTGGCTTGTTGTTAACCCGAAAACCTTAACAAATAACGAGGTCAGAGGCACTAATTTTATGTAATTGAGTAAGAGCAGGAAAACAAATTGGGCGAGGAGCCAGGATGTTTTAGTGAGCTTTCTTAATAATTATCAAGTCAGTATTTTAGCTTGTTCCGATACCCAGAATATCTCTAAATACCCCGATAGAAATAGCGCTAAGTTACTTTAATTTATGGGTTGTAGCTCATCGTTATATAACTTATTATATAACGATATTTGGACCGTGGACGGGCTATGAGTAAATACGTAAAGCTGCTAGGGATAGTGGTTAGCCTAATGGTAGGGCCAGTTAGAGCAGAAACAGCCTTAATCTCGGTAGCCTCCAATTTTTCTGGGGCCTTTGAAGAACTTGAGCAGGTTTTTGAGATGGAAAGCGGCCATCTCATTGAGACTGTGTTCGGCTCTTCCGGAAGGTTTTTTGCGCAGATTAACAATGGAGCTCCTTTTCACGCATTTCTCTCCGCTGATCAGGAAAAGCCGGACGCTCTGCAGAAAGCGGGGTTGGTGGTTGAAGAATCCCGCTTTACCTACGCTCTTGGGAAACTTGTATTGTGGTCGTCTCAATCGAATTTAGTTGATTCCAGTGGTCAAGTTCTCAAGCAGAATAATTTTCGCCGCTTAGCCATCGCCAATCCCCGTTTAGCTCCTTATGGTATAGCAGCTATGGAGGTGCTGGAAAATCTTGATCTTGCCAGTGGTATTCAGGGCAAAATTATACAGGGAGAAAACATTGCTCAGACTTACCAGTTTGTAAGCACCGGTAACGTGGAACTCGGACTTGTCGCCTTTTCCCAAGTGTACCGCCAAGATCGAATCGTCAGCGGCTCAAGCTGGATCATTCCCGCTGATCTCTATAATCCAGTTCGGCAGGATGCTGTGCTGTTGAGGAGGGGAGCAAATAATCAAGCAGCCATAGCGTTCCTAAAATTCATTCGCAGTGAGGCAGGTCGGGCAATAATTGAGTCATTCGGCTACCAGGTAGAGATGAGGTGATATGATTTTTTCCGCTGCAGATATCACCGCCATCCTGTTAACACTCCAATTAGCAGTAACTGTCACGCTTGTATTGATTGTAGTAGGTACACCGATTGCTTGGTGGTTGGCGCAATCACGGTCATGGTTAAAAGGTCCGATTAGTGCTCTCGTTGCTCTTCCCTTGGTTTTACCGCCGACTGTGCTCGGATTTTACCTATTAATTGCCATGGGTCCCGATGGGCCTGTAGGTCAACTCACCCAGATAATGGGTTTAGGTACTCTTCCATTTACATATTGGGGCCTTGTTATTGGATCGGTTTTCTACTCACTGCCTTTTGTAGTGCAACCACTTCAAAACGCTTTTGAAGCGATAGGAGAACGTCCGCTTGAAGTAGCGGCTACATTGCGAGCGGGTCCCTTAGATCGTTTCTTCACAGTAGTTCTGCCTATGGCAAAATCGGGTTACTTTACCGCCTCGGTACTGGGATTTGCTCACACCGTTGGCGAATTCGGTGTAGTACTCATGATTGGCGGCAATATCCCTGGTGAAACTCGGGTGGTTTCGGTGCAAATATTCGACCATGTCGAAGCCTTGGATTTTGGGCAGGCCCACTGGCTAGCCGGGGCGATGTTAGCATTTTCGTTTCTGGTTTTGCTTTTGGTGTACGGCGCCAAAGATAGAACGCGTGTGCTGGGTATGAGGTACGGATCATGAATGTCCTCGCTAGCGAATTTATCGAAACCGCTTTTCATCACAGCTATTCCGTGGAGCAACAAAATGAATTTACGCTCGATGTGGATCTGAACCTTCCTGCGGTTGGAATTACTGTCGTGTTCGGAGAATCTGGTTCAGGGAAGACGACATTACTTCGCTGTATTGCTGGGCTGCAACGGGTAGCTAAAGGGAAGCTAAACATAGGGGATGAAGTTTGGCAGAACGAAGAAATCTTTGTACCTACCAATAAACGTCCCGTGGGATACGTGTTCCAAGAATCAAGCCTGTTCCCTCATCTGACTGCCTTTGCGAATTTAAATTACGCCATGAAGCGTTCCGACACGACAGTTACTGTGGGGGAATACAAAAATATTGTTTCATTAATGGGTATTGAGAAACTCATTGACCGCTATCCGCACCAGTTGTCAGGTGGCGAACGTCAGCGGGTAGCTATCGCACGCGCGCTATTAATCAAACCTCGGTTATTACTCATGGATGAACCTCTTGCTTCATTGGACTTAGCGCGCAAGTTGGAAATTCTGCCGTACTTAGAAAAGCTGCGGGAAGATTTCGAGCTCCCCATTCTTTATATTACCCATTCCATTGATGAAGTAGCCAGGCTAGCCAATTACCTTGTAGTTATGTCACAGGGGCGCGTGGTGGCCCAAGGAACATTGTCCGATGTCTTATCACGTCTTGATTTGCCTTTCCAACTGGGTGAAGACACGGGCGTGGTCGTTGAAGCTAAAGTTGTTGAGCGAGATACACAGTGGCAGTTGTTGCGTGCAGAATTCTCCGGAGGGCAGTTGTGGGTCCGCGATGGAGGAGATGCGATAGGATCCCTCATTCGTATTCGCATTTTGGCGCGCGATGTCAGTTTGGCTCTCGAAGCTCATAAAGATTCCAGTATTGTGAACCTGCTTCAAGCTGAAGTTATCGAAGTCAGGGACGATACGTCGACAGCCATGGCTTTAGTGAGGTTGTGTATTGATACAACCGTAATAATCGCCAGAGTATCGCGCCGTTCTGTGGATCACCTGGACATTCATATGGGTCGACAGATGTGGCTGCAGATCAAGTCGGTAGCTATTCTAAGATGAGTAATCGGCTTAATGATAATTCTAGGGGGTTAACAAAATAACGCTGGAAGCCTTGAATAGGGCACTAGCATCGTCTCCTTTTTTCAAACCCAGTTCGGCCACGCTTACATTTGTTATGACCGCACAAATAGATTTTTCATCTCCTATGTCTAAAATTACTTCGGTGTTAACTTGGCCTTTTAACATCTTGACGACTTTTCCCGTAAGTTGATTACGAGCGCTGGTTTTCAAATCGATACTTTTGCTAAGTAATATCCAGGTTGATTTGATCAGGGCGATACAGATACTGCCCTTTTTCAACTTCATGTCTTTAAGGCTGTCATTGGTGATATGCGCGGTTAATGTCAAAGTATCACCGATACGTAACTCTATTTCTGAATTTACAGCACCATGTGTTATTCCAACGACTTTGCCCCGGTACTGATTACGCGCACTGCTGATCAAGGTCGTATTCTTTATGAAACTTGCCAAATCGCTGATAGTAGAGAGTTTTTCCCCAAGTTGATTTACAAAGGCTTTATGTTCATTTTGTAAAACCTGAAATCCCTGCACTATTTCCTGACCTACTTCCGTTAGCGTGGTTCCGCCGCCGTGATAGCCACCCACAGAACGCAATACCAAGGGCTTGTCGGACATATTGTTCATCGCGTTGATGCGATCCCAGGCGGTCTTGTAACTTATGCCGATCTTCTTGGCAGCAGCAGAGATTGAGCCACAGTCATCAACAGCTGTCAGCAATTGCACCTGTAACTCAGTTAATGAACCCTTGTCTCCGCTTAAAAGAGATAGATTTCCTTTGAGAGCAGTGTTTTTCTTTCTTGGCATTTTAGAGGTCAGTTTTGTTTCAGTCCTGGTGAACTTGAATTGTACATCAGTGCCGACTTATTCGGAGAGTAAGTGGTTTCAGATTTGACCCTATCGACAAGCGATGGCATAACTATAAAGGAGAGAGTAAATTCAGGATTAAGCGATGAAAACAAAAATAGCAATTATGTTACAGATGGCGTTCGTGTTCTCCCTGGCGTCCATGGTGGCTATCAACTTTGCTCAGGAACGACCGGCACTTACGCCAGAACAGTTGGACCGACTGACGATAAGGCCGGTTTCGGGTAAAGAAGGTCTGTATCTACTTCCGGGGTTCGATGGAGCTCTGTCAGGAGGCAATGTTGCCGTGCTCGTCACCGGCGACGGCGTCATAATTGTCGATAACAAGTTCTCATACAGCTACGGCGATATTACCCGCCAGATAGGGACCGTAACCACTGAACCAATACGCTATGTGCTTAATACCCACCATCATTTCGATCATGCTGGGAGCAACGCGGACTTCATGCCGGTTGCGCAAGTTATCGGTCACGAGAATGCTAGGATAAACATAGTCAGAAACGGACAAACGGGTGCTCAAAATGTCACCTTTGCCAGTCGGACTAGTGTGTTCTTGAACGGAGTAGAAGTGCAGGCGCATCATTTCGGGAGGGGCCACACCAACGGTGATTCGGTAATGTATTTTCCGGAATTACAGACGGTCCACACTGGCGACCTATTTATTTGGGGTAACCGACTAGATGGCACCACGCTGGCGCCTTTTATTGACTACGCCAATGGGGGTAGCGCAGCAGAGTGGACTGCAACTCTGGATGGATTGCTGTCTCTTGATTTTGACACCGTTATACCCGGCCACGGGCCGATTCTTTCGAAGGCAGACATACGTATCTTCCGTGATAAGTTCGATCATTTAGTGTCCCGCATTAACATGCTAATTGAAGCAGGCGTTGACCGTGACGATGTTGTCACCGAACTGGACATAGGAGATCTGAACTGGCCTTTGGCGCCGGATCGTATCCAGGCGATCTACGATGAGCTGAGCGGATAGGGGCTGACCCATGACTATTAGCAGAGAAATACTTCGTTTCGTTACAATTTCAATGATCATCATGGTGCTGTTGGTAAAGCCTATGCATTCTTTTTCGCAGAGCACAGTGACGCAATCTGGGGTTGATCCGCTCGCGATCCAACTTAATGAGATCCGATGGGGGCGTCCCGGGGGAGGGAACGGTTTTCCTATCGGTGTTCAGACTTCTCGCCAGGGTATCGACCTGGAGACGGGGGGTATCACCTACTATGCGAAATTTCCAGCAGGATCCCACTTCGACTTGCATTGGCATACACATGATGAATTCGTAGTAGTGGTATCTGGTGAACTCACCGTAGTGTTAGGCGATGAAAGTCACAATCTTAATGTGGGTAGCTACGTGGTTATACCCGGCAAACTTATCCATTCGTGGGATGTTCCCATCCAAGGAGGAGACGCCATAATTCTGGTGCGCCGGGCCGGCCCTGCCGACTTCAACTTTGTCCAAAAATAAATGTTAGGTCTTGGGTATAGCAGTCGGTTATCAAACTTAGTGGTCTTTGTTTAAGGGAATCTTTTCAAACGTATTATCCTAGGTCTCTGCAAGGACGGATTGCATACCTATTACAATTTGTTGCAAACAATCAATGGTTTACGAAGTTTTCGAGCCTCTGTTTGACCTATTATAAGTGGACTTTATAGAAGAGAGTCCTTATGCTTTGCTCTCGAAAAAATATACGGCACTTCGAGGATTCGAAGAATGAAAAATAGACTTAATGGTGTATTCAAGATTGCTGCGGTTGTGGTAACGGGAGCACTCTCCACAGCAGCTATAGGGCAGTCCGGTAGCCTTCGCAGTGAGTATCCAGAATTAGCTGGTCTGAATAACGCGTTTGATGTTACCCAGGCAGAGATATTCGACGCCATGGCTGGCATAAATTCGGACCCAGCTACCGAGGAAGCCCGCAGTGAACTGCGAATGGAGTTGGACATGATGGCCAACATGGACATGCATGAGATGATGTCTAGGAATGCGGGCCAGGGTGGTCAAATGGACATGTCAACGCCCATGGCCGGTCCGTACGGTGAATCAGAAATCGAGGCACGAGTCGAGCTTTATGGTCTGTTACAGACTGACCACTCAGATACTGATGCTGAACAGGCATTTGTAAACTCTGAAGCACTAACAAGACACTCGGCTCGAGTGTTACAGCACGGACGTTCATTTGAGAGAGCTGTTTGGGACATATTCGCTAGCCCTTCCATGAACATCTTTCAGAAGCGTATTGCAGTGGATGAAGCCATTGAGGAATACAGAACCTCCGATCCGCGTCATGCCGTGTCTCTCACTCCCAAAAGCTCTGAGTTATACCTTGCTCATCCTTATGCTAATGGACTTACGTCAGCTTTTCCTCGCTTAAGCGGACTAATGTGGACCAACCAGTGGCTGCAACTCGCTTCGTTGGAAGCCATCATCATCGGTCAGGTGGATCCGCAGTTTGCCGGCAGTGTGCCTACAACGCTAGAGCGTTATCGAAGCAAACTGGGGTCCGATACCGGGATGACAATGTTCCCGCCACCGTCCGAGATGCCTAGTGCACCGGCAATTGCCCCTCAACTTTACAGTCAGGCCCCCCAAGCAGCGATCATCATTGACAACCTGAACATGTTGGAGGCGGCTCTGGCGGACATAATTGCCTATCCCGATGTTGATGATCGTGAAACTGTCATCGATGAAGTGGCAGAATGGTACATTAGCGACGAGTTGTATTTGGTTGACACCATGGATTACCTGTTGAATGCATTGCGGGGTGGTATTTTCAACCAAGGCGGTCCAGCAATAGGAGAGTTGGGCCAATCGGAAAGGAACCGTTCACGGTCCGCGATGGAGATGCAGCACAGTATGATAATGACAGCCCCGAACTAATTTTCAGTTAGCTCAAAAAAACCCGGCTGCTGAAAAGTTGCCGGGTTTTTGTTACGTACAGTTTCTGTAGTGGGCTAGATAACTTTTTCTTCCAGCAAGTCCGCCGCGTACTTCACGCTTCGTGCACTAAACGCCATATAGGACAGTGATGGGTTCTGACAAGCAGAAGACGCCATGAACGAACCATCTGTAATGAAAAGGTTCGGCACGTCATGGGTTTGGCACCAACCGTTTAATACCGAAGTGTCTGGGTCACGTCCCATTCGAGCGCTGCCCATCTCATGAATGCGGTTACCAGGTACAGTCAGGTTCACTGGTGATGAATTAATTTCTGAACAGCCCGCAGCTTCTAGCATAGCCACAGCATCTTTACGTGCTTCTTCCAACATGATGCGCTCGTTCTCACTGTAGGTCACATTGAACAGGGCCAAAGGATTACCCCACTTGTCTACTTTGGTAGGGTGCAGTGTTACTCGGTTATTTGGATTGGGAAGCTGCTCGCCGAAGGCTCCGATGGATACCCGCCATGGCCCGGGGGCACCGTGGGCTTCCTTGAAGACTTGGCCTATACCGGGGATCTGTCCATTGGCATTTCCAAGAGGGGTGGCACCACCCTGGTATCCGAAGCCTCGCTTATAGGGCTTATCGTGTTCTGTGATATTTGCATAGCGAGGGATATAAATGCCGCCAGGCCGGCGACCAAATACGGTCTTGTTCTCGAAACCCTGAATAAGTCCATTGGCACCGGCGCCGCTTACGTGATCCATTAGATTGCGGCCCACTTGATCGGACGCGTTAGCCAGGCCATTGGGAAAGGTTGAGGATTTGGATTGCAACAGAATTAAAGCAGAAGCGATCGTTGAAGCGTTTAGAAAAACTAGGCGAGAAGAATAGAAGCGGTGCTGGTTGGTTTCGGCATCTACAACCCGAACCCCTGTAACGCGATTGCTTTCAGCGTCGAACTCTACCGATTGTACGATGGCGTTGTGCACCATAGTGAGGTTGCCTGTTCGTTGTGCAGCCGGCAGTGTAGCGTGTAACGAAGAAAAGTAAGCTTTAAAGCTACAACCAAAGTGACAACGATTTTGCGCCTGGCAATTGGTGCGCCCCAGTGCTCTTTGTTCGTCAGTCACCGCTGTAATGTGCGCTACCCTAGCCTGGATCACGTTGCGGCCTGGAAAAGCGGCTTCTACCCGGGTCTTGAATTCCTTTTCTGCGCAAGTCAACTCAAAGGCCGGTTGGAATTCGCCATCGGGTAACTGTTTCAGCCCATCTCGGTTGCCGGCAATACCAGCGAAACGTTCCACGTAATCGTACCAGGGAGAGATTTCATCGTAGCGAACCGGCCAGTCGATACCGATGTTTTCTTCCTTGTTAGCAGTGAAATCTTGCGGACCCATTCGATAGGACTGACGACTCCACATGATGGAACGTCCTGCAGTGTGGTAGCCACGTAGCCAGTCGTATTCTGTACCGTTGACGGTTTCATAGGGGTGTTCGTCATCTTTTACCCAGAAATGTTTATTGGATTCTTTTACGGCATAGGCTACGCCGGGGTATTGTTTGTAATAATGGCGGGCGATCTCATCCTGTGAGATACGGTCCAGGTTTTTCTGTTCCCAAGGTGGCAGCTGATCGACATAGTCGCGTTCCGGTTTGATTTCCGGGCCACGCTCTAACACAGCGACCCGTAGGCCGTGCTCGCAAAGTTCCTTGGCACTCCAGCCGCCACTCATGCCAGAGCCCACTACGATTGCATCAAAATCTGGCAATGCTGTTTCCCTCTCTATTTGTATCGTTTGTAAGGTTGCTGATTATTGGATCTCAACACAGGGATCCCAACGCCCTGGCACTGCTACCCATTTTTGTTCTTGAAGAGCGCCATCTTCAGAAGCAAAGTAGGCTTGCGTAATGAGACTTTTCAATGAACGGTAACCGCTGTAACTAATAGGTCGGCCGTTAAAGGCTTCGTAATCGAATTGGGCTAACCGCTGTTCTGAAGTGTCTGGGGGAAGTGTTGCGAAACCTTCTCCCAACATACGCGTCAGTTCTTTAAGCTCTTCATGATGGTTATTTTTGGTCTCTGGATTAGCCCATTCCGTCATTAGGCTATCAAGAAATCCAGGCACTTTGACATCCAATGCTCCTGGGGTGTCTGTGCGAGGAATAATTAGATCACTGATTCGTGATACCAGGGCTAGTTCCTGATCACTGTAGAAGCGCATTGAAGAGGATGGGACGACTCGTGCTATTCCACCACAGGCATTGAGTACAGATGCTCCACCTATTGAAACAATTAAACTTTGCAGAACTTCACGGCGAGTTTTCATTGTTGTTATCTTATTTAAAAGCAACGCCTAAGAATAGGGAAAAACAGCTGGTAATAACAGCGCAGTTATAGAAGTATTTTTCATAAAAAAACCGGATGGCTAACCATCCGGCTTTCAGTTCTTAATTAAGGTAAAAAAGTTAATCGTTACCTGCCACGGATCGCTCTTCTTTGGCTTTGCGCTCAGCGACCAGTTGTTCATAGCCCTCGTCGTCCAGGTGAGTAAGCGCGATCCAGGCATGAGACATCTCGTCACCGGTGCGGCTTCCTCCAAAAACCCATTGATCGGGGTCCGGATTGTTGGGATTGTTTGCTGTGTTGTCATACCATTGTTTGATCACGAGAACTGCTCCAGCTGGAACTAGCGGAGCTAAATCGGGCTCATAAATATGGCTGTGATGCCAGGTTGCACTCCAGTTAGAGATCTGGCTAATTTGTTCGGTACGACCGGTTTTCGGGTAGAAAATTTCCAGCGTTGCGGCGTTCATGCGCAGATGGCCATGAGGCTGAAAACTGTCAATACGTACAGGGTGGTCAAAAGAGTGGAAACCCTGAGTCATAGTATAACCATGCGGAGGTATGATTAGATTTCCATTTTCGTAACCGTCCCTCAGAGCGTACTGCTTCAGATCCTGTCGATAGAGGTCATCATTACTTTCATACTCTTCATCGTGAAACCATAGACCAATTTCCACCACATTGTTTTTAATCACTTGGCCTTGAGCTGTTGCGCCGACGCCACCCGGGTACATGTGTATGTTCCATTCAATCAGCGAACCGGCGGGAATAGAGCGGCATACACCCTCGGGGATTAACTCGCCCCATTTCCCCATCGCGTACTCTGTCAACATGCCGAATTGCTCCATGCTCCCATCTTCCTGTGGAAACTTAATACGGGAATTTGCATGGTGGACTACGGCCTTAGCATCGCCTCTTGGTTTTACCTGAATGGCTTTCAAGCAACGGTCTCTAGTTACTGGAAGAGGCGCAAAATGTTTGCTCCAGAGATCATTACCATCGGCGGGAATATCCATAGGCACGGACGGTACAATTAGATCAGGCTGGCCTAGGTCCGCTGCGAAATTCCAGGCATCAGGATCAGGGAGGTTGGGTAGTGGAGGGACTATGTCCGCATCCCCCAAGGGTGATCCCTGGTTTACCCAGGCTACGATAGTATCAATTTCGCCCTGGGCCATTCGCCAATCGCCCTGTAGGTCCTGGATACCGATGTGCTGATCGTAGGCATAGGGAGGCATTTCCCGATTGGCTACGCGGAGCTGGATCAGGGGCGCCCACGGGCGTATTTGTTCGTAGGTCTCAAACTGCATGGGTCCTATACCACCTTCACGGTGGCAGACAACGCAATTCTCGTTCATGATTTTTGCAATATGGCTGTTGTAGGTGACGTCACGAGTTTGTGCTTCCGCGCTTATAAAAGCTAGAGTCAGAAGAGCTCCTGTCAGCACAGCAAATAATCTTCGAATTGTTTGCATATTTTCCATACCTCATACTCTTAGCAGGGGTTGGTATTGAGATTTCAAATCAACTGTTCGCAACTTCTAACCTCGTAGTGTACTTGCTTTAGTCGCTGACAAAAAGTGTAAATCCTCGAAAATTTGCCATCATCTAGCAGAAAAAAAGGCCGACTGGATCGCTCCAATCGGCCTTTTTAATTGATCAAACGATCAGTTGTTGAGTTTAGTCGTTACCCGCTACTGAGCGCTCTTCTTTCTCTTTGCGCTCGGCCACTATGCGCTCATAGCCCTCATCATCGAGGTGAGTCACCGCGATCCAGGCATGGGACATTTCGTCAC
>PARV01000057.1 GCA_002712055.1 Gammaproteobacteria bacterium
CGTGCGGACGTGGCGGAATTGGTAGACGCGCTAGATTTAGGTTCTAGTATCGTAAGGTGTGGGAGTTCAAGTCTCCCCGTCCGCACCATATCATTGTTTTATACCATCCTATAAAGTCCTGTAAGCTCCTAAATACCTTTGCAGTAGAAACAACAATATGAAAAAATTTACTGAAATGGCTGTAGGAGAATACGGCCAAATGACTGAAGAAGAAAAAAGAGCTTCTATAATTGAAATACTAAGTTCACTTAATCCTGATACCAAAGAAGAGATGAAACAATTATTTTCAGAACGTTCACTTGAGGAGCTTGAAAGGTTTGTAAAAAATCTGGTCACCTCTCCCTTATTTGACCAAATAACTAAGGAAAATTAGTAGAGGAAACTATCGTGTATTCATTAATTGGTGTTGGTGCTTTGGTTTTGAGTGTGCTGGTAGCATCGCATTGGTTTCGAGCTGTCAATAGGGTGGCATTGCCGAGAAATAGGGGCGGCCATCTTCTGATTTTGGCATTGGCTGCGATGTTTGGATTGCTGGCGATTGCTCAGGGCGCTAATTGGGCTGGTGCCATTTGTGGAGGGATTTCTATTGTAATAGGCGTATTCTTTATTTTAACCGTGGCTATCGGTGCGCAGAAGGCTTCAGACCAAGCGATAGCCGCAGGAGCTCAGCTACCGGTATTTGGGGGGACCGATGAGAATAATGAATGCTTTGATTCTACTGAATTGGCGGGAACTCCTGTCCTGATTAAGTTTTTTCGTGGTCACTGGTGACCCTACTGTGTCGCCGAGTTGCGGCGATGGGAAGAGCTCCGACCTGAATTCGATAAACGTAACGTTCGTATTTTGACGGTGTCTACTGACACTGTCAGTGAACTGGTGGCAGGACGAAAAAAGCACGGTCTTGGTGGTTTGATGCTATCAGATCGAGATTTGTCAGTGACAGATCTTTTTGGACTAAGAAATTTGGGGATTCACTCTGGGATGCCTGGAAGCGCTAAAGCCCTGCCTGTCCCAACCTCTATTTTGGCAGATGCTAATGGTGAGGTGGTCTGGATGGACCAATCCGAAAATTATCAGCAACGCTCTGAGCCGGGTTTTGTTCTGAACGCTTTGCAGGAACATCTTGGTTAGTAAAGTCACTACAAACAAGAACTTTGTAACTATTGATTTATTATAAATCACTAGTTTATATCGATGTAACTACTCGCGCTCAATAGTGGATATGAGATAATCTTATTTAAATACAATAAGTTAAAAAACCTATTTCCTTTGCCCCCATTTATTCAAAAGCAATTTTATCTACTAAAACCGTAAATTAAGTTCTTGTAGTAGATGTACCTCTCCGTGGGAAGCTTTTAATCGAATAGGTTTAATTGCTTTATAAGCCTCACTTTCATACCAACCGTAAAACCCTTCTTCATCAGCAAATCGTAGAACTACTATCCTCTGATTTCGAGCTTCACCTTCAATTGGTTTTGGTGAGTCATCTACAGCTAGTACTTCTATGCCTAATTCTTCAAACATTGGTAGAACTTTATTTTGATACTCTAGATATTTATCTTCGTCTTCGATAGATATGATTGCTACCATAATTAAACTCATATGATCTCCTTAAAACTCTATTATTATTTATACTACTTATTGCCTTTCATTATGTTCAAATACCCTGTAGGTGCATCAATACATTGGTGTTGGATGCCGAGTCGCTTCGCGGGTTAGTGTGTGCATGAACAATGTGAAATATTTACTCCCCAGCTTTTCAATGTCCGCCCCATCACCATTTGCAAGCATTAGTCCCAGTTTAACGCAAGACTCACAATCGAGCGTCATTAAGCTGTATTTGTAGCGGCTATGAAAATCCAGGATCTTATTGATTTTCAGCCCTTCTTTGGCTAACTGTTGCCAGTCGTGATAAGCGAATACTCGATTAACAAAATTTTCTTTGAGCACCGGATCAGATAAACGACCGGCTTCCTCCACCGGAAGCAACGGGTAATTGTCTATAATTACGCTGCTGAAAATACCAGAGCCAGGGTTTTCGTTGGGCATCCCATTTTCCCTATATACTTTGACTCGAAACACGCCACAGCTCGGTGAGCCTTTTATAAAAATATAACCACAAATATCTTGCAAATGCGGCAAGGTCCTTTGTCCATATGTCTTCAGTTTTTCAGTAACATCGAAGTTGGGATTGTCTACTTGTACCGCACGAGGCTGTTTCGGATCACCTATCAGTTGTATCGGCTTTCTCGGTACTCCTAATCCAATGCCCACTTCCGGACATACGGATTTAAACTGAAAATACTTAGCTAATTCTTTGGTACATACTAAAGAATGTTTGTGTCCACCGTTAAAGCGCACTTCTTCTCCGAGCAAGCAACTACTGATAGCAACACTAATTTTGGACACTAATCTCACCCGTGCTGTTCAAATAGCTTAGTTATGACTGCAATTTTTAATCACGACCCTGTAGCTAGCAGGCTAAAAGTTGTCAAAAAGCTGGAGCCCCAAGCGTTGCTCGTAGCGAGCATCCTGTATCTCTTCCGCTAACAAATCTTTATCCAAGAGCGAACTGACATCTTCACTAATAAGCTGAATTGTCTCATGTTGTTGTTCTGGCCCCTTTGCCAGCTGTAGCATAGAACCCCATATACCTAACATACGGCTATCAATAGCGCGGAGTTCGTTTGTCTTTGCCCATTCGGCAGCTATCTTTCCTCCCAGGGCGGTAAGATGTATTTCTAGTTCTTCTTTACGTTCTGGCCGAGCACTCCTGACGACTATATCCTGAATGTATAACCAACCTGTGGGTACCATTAGATTCCCTTCATAAAAACTTATAACCCAGCGCAAATATTCCTGCTGAGACTGATCCGCCTTATTTTCGATGTCGGATTGATAAGCGGATACAAAATAATGTTGCTCAGGTAATTCCGATGGCCAATTAGGTAAATCAGCGCTACGACATGCGCAAAGAGTCAAGCCCAAAAAAGAAATAAGTCCATATTTCACCATACCGAGCATAGGCATTAATTAGGCTCCAACTACGGGTTATCGAGTAATTTATTAGCTGATTATCTACTTAGATCTTCTAAGCTCATACCATTCGCTTGATCAATTATTTTGGCAAAGGCTCGCGTTGTAGCAGCAAGACTCACAGCGGGTATCGCTTCTGCGGTTTCTATATTCGTATGTAGTAAAACTCCAGCATGCATGATTACCACCGAAGGAACTAAAGTGCTGATCGTTCTTATTTCACCCGCAGGCCCACCAGTCTCAGTCCAGCGTGGAATGCCGAAATCATCAAAAGCCTCAAGGGTAGTTGCAGTCAATTTTTCTGATCCATTGATGGTCCAGGAAAAAGGCCCAATAGAATTGGTCGAACACAATTCATTTCCCCATCTATCGATAAGAGCGTGGGCAGAATGTTCTGCATTAATTAGTAAAACTGTTTGATCTAGAATTGATTCTCGATTTTCGAAAAGCCAGTTGTGTCCTGTGCGTGCGAGGTTATGATGCCCTGGCGTACCAATTATTTCGATTGTGCGTATTCTTTGGCTTTTCGGCACCTGAGCGAAATAGCGCATTAGTTCTAAGGCAGTTGCTACGCCAGAGGCATTGTCGCTAGCTCCTTCAAAATAGGCATCACGGTGAGCAACGATCACGATTCGTTCGGCATCTGCAGATGATGCCGGTACTTCACCGCGGACGCTAGACGTTGTTAATCCTTCCACCATGGTTACTTCAAGTTGAACATCAATTTTCACAGAGTTATTGTCGGGAGAATCCGTAAGCAGTTTCTGTAGTGCGGCGCCGTCCGCAGAACCAATGCTAAGGGTCGGCACATTGGTTCCAACGTCATAGAATGCAGTTTGCAAATTGCCAGGTAATTCCAGTACAACCAGAATGGCAGCCGCTCCTAATTCATCAGCTCTTCGAATAGCGCCACTTCTAGCCGCTGAGTTTATGATAGTGCCGGAGGTGGGGATAGAATGAACCACAACCGCTTTACCTGCTACATCTCTGCCGAAGAAATCAGTGACCAGTCCCAAACCCACGTCGACCAACTCCAGTTGTAATCCCTCCGGGCCTGTGCCCGGTGATCCATAAGCTGGCCAGGCAGAAGTAAGCTCGACTAATTCCTGCCCCTTTGTAGCAGAAATAATCCATCGGTCAGGAATCCATTGCGGCGGCAATACAATTGAATCTTCACGTATATTTTCGACCCCGGTTTGATTTAGCTGTTCCATCATCCATAATGCTGTGTCATGGTCGGATTCCGTACCGATAATTCTTCCCCAGAATTGATTGCCGGCGTTTCGATACCTATGCGCAATTTCAGCTTGATCTACAACTAGTTGCTTCATGCGATTACCATCTATCGCGAGATAGGCATCATTACTCGGCTCGACGAACCGTAGGTAAGAATCGTCCGCAGTAAAATCCAGCCCTGCAGTTTGTGAAGAGGGAGCGACACAACCCAAGGGATACTCAGTCAAGGATGTTTGATTGACTTGCGCGATGGTCGCGGATGAAAGTAAGAGGAAGAAAATGTATGTAAAGAGCGATGGGGTCCAGTGAATTCTCATAATCAATCCATTTCTAATTCTTTATATAGGAGCAAGATAAAGTACAATACCTTTTTAGTAAAAGCGAATTGACACTCTATTGAAAGATAATGGACATGGTGTGCCCTTGGAGATACTTTTACGCGTTCTGGTTAGTGGAGTACTGACATGAAACATCTCTTCCTGAGTGGAATTCTTAGTACCTTGTTGCTTGCGTTGATTTCTTCTGTTAACGGACAGGCTGTCCTGCGCAGTACAGATAATTGCAGCAACCACTCTCCCTCCGCAATTGCCACTTTCGCAGATGAGGATCTGGAAGAAATCGTAAGGAATACGCTTGTAATTTCTACAGAAGACGCTCTCACCTGTGAATTGCTTTCTGAAATATCGCAGCTCTCGGTGGGGTCAGAGTCAGAACGCGTGATCTATGGTGGCACGTTACGACCATCACCGGAAAAACCAATCGAAAGCCTGGGTGGCATTCAAAACCTCCCGAATCTAACCTCATTAAGCATCTTGAATAGGCTGCTTACGGACATTAGTCCCATAAGTGAGCTTACTAATTTACGGTTTCTTAGCCTGCATACAAATTGGATTAGTGATATCAGCCCTTTAAGTGAACTGACCGATTTAGAACAACTCATTATCAGTGAGAACCCGATTTCAGATATTAGTCCATTAAGTAGTCTCACCAAGCTGAGGCGGTTACATGTGCACGGCTTGTATCCTTATCAACTTGAGCATTATTTGAGCTTTGACGACGGTCGCGATCCCAATGTCGTCTTCAATGGTATTACTGATGTAAGCCCTTTGGCCGGACTCACTGAGCTTCGCTTGCTCCGAATTCATTTGAATAGCGTTTCCGATATAAGTTCGTTGGCAGGTCTTACTAAAATGACCCACTTACGTCTTTACGATAATCAAATAAAAGATATAAGTGCGCTCGAGGGAATGGATGATCTGATATTACTGTGGATTCACAATAATGAGATTGAAGACATCAGTGCCTTACGCAATAAGCCTGACATGTTACAGCTTGGTTTGAATAACAATGCAATTTCAGACATCGATGTGCTTAGCTCCATGACTGACCTGGAGTATCTGTTCCTTAGCGAAAATCGGATCGAAGATATCTCGGCACTAGGCAGACTGGAAGACTTGAAGGTATTGAGACTGGAGAATAACTCGATAACTGATGTGCAATCTCTCTCAGAGCTGCGCAATCTTAGAGAATTAAGTCTTGCTCAAAATCCTTCGTTGTTTGATGTGCAGCCACTTCTTGCCAATGAGGGGTTAGGAAGAGGGGATGAGTTAGATCTAAGATTCACTTACGTGCGGTGTTCGGACATGGATTCGTTTTCAAATAAAGGTATAAATCTGTTGCGAGTAACTTCATTAAATGGTTCAGCCTGTGCAGGTCGACGCCTGGAAGACCCATAAATGCGCTCCAAATAAGTCTTTAAGTTGAGGAAAAATTTCTCATGAAAAGTATTTTGCATGGCACTACAAGATTAATTTACTCATCAGCTGCCTTTCTAATGTTGTTAGCAGTATCAAATTCAGCGATGGCGCAGCAACTTCTGGAGCCACACGAAACATGTGGCAATGATTCGAATGCCATCATCGCCTTCGCTGATCCTGTGTTGGAATCCATAGTGCGAGAAGCATTATCAATTGGTTCTGATGCCGCGCTTTCTTGTGGTGTCGCTGCAGAGCTCACTGCACTAAACGCTTCTGGTCCAGGTCCAGTTCGCGCCGTATCGGGATCGCCAGAGTGGAGAGATCCAGATCATGAGTTTCATGATTTATCTGGCATACAGAACCTTACCGGTCTGACTCGGTTGTCGATGAACAATCGAGGATTGAGGAACATCAGGCCTTTGACCAGTCTTACGAATCTTGTTGCTCTCAATCTGCACACGAATTGGATTAGCGATCTAAGTGCGCTGGCTGGCATGACAAAGCTGACAAGTTTGTTTCTCAGTGAAAACCCTCTTTCTGACATAAGCCCTTTAAGTGAACTCACGGAATTGCGTGTGCTAAGATTACATCGCCATGGCGATTTTATAGGAGGACAGAATCCTCGATCTTATCGAGGAGCGACCGGGATTCTGTTTACTAACTCCATCACTGATATCAGTCCCCTGGCAAAACTCACAAAGCTCGAAGACCTCAATATTCACACACAAGAAGTGAGTGACCTGATCCCTCTTGGAGGTATGACAAGCCTTATCGAGTTACGACTTGCAGGAAATTTATTCACTGATCTTAGTCCCCTGCGAGGTCTTTCCAGCTTGCAAAACCTGGAGTTAACTGGAAATTCCATCACTGACATTAGCCCCCTTAGCGGATTGTCTAATCTGGCCCGGCTCGATCTGCGCTACAACCCGGAGCTTAGTGATATTCGCGCCTTGCTTGAAAATCCAGGTATTGGTAGTGGCGATATTGTAGAGCTAAGACACACGAAAGTGACGTGCGAAGATCAGGGACTGTTGGCGGAAAAAGGAGTAGAAGTTCGGACTGAGCTGTTTTCCGCCTGCAACTAGTTATTTAGAAATCGGAGCTACCATGCATGCAAGTATAAATAACAATCATCTAGCGAATTATTGCAAGAACGCTGTAAATACAACATTTGTTATGTTGAGTTGTTTAGCCATGAGTGCTATTGCGCAAACAAACTTGCCCCCTCTCAATGAAAGAGACACGGCCATGACCATGCCTGGTGAATTTAATTTTGCCAGCGTTGGTGACTTGATGATTAGAAGGCCGGCTTCACAACTCGCCGATCCAGAAGTACAGGCGGTATTCGAACTTTTAAGAGAAGCTGATCTTACTGTAGGAAATATGGAAGGAGAGTTAGCGAATCTTAAAGAATTCAATGGTCCGCTTAATGGTTTTGTGGGCACACACGAAGTAGCTATTGATTTAAAGGCTATGGGGTTCGATATGGTGAATCGTGCCCAGAACCATCTACTGGATGCAGAATTCGCTGGCATGTTTTCCACCAATGCACTATTGGATGATGCTGGAATTGTTCATGCGGGCTCCGGTAAGAATTTGCAAGAAGCTGCTGCGCCTGCTTTTCTGGAAATTGCTAAAGGTCGTGCTGCGCTAATTGGTATGCACGCGCCAATATTTCCTGAACATCGACGTCTTGCCGCTACTTCTCTGATTGGCAACCTTGGAGGTAGGCCTGGGCTTAACATGCTCAATTATCAGGAAACTATTTTGATTTCCCAGGAGCAGTTTGATGCTCTGCAACAAGTGCGAGAGGGGTTTCTGCAATATCGCGATAATTATGACAACCCACGTCCAGTTGCCAATGTGTCTCCAACAACGGGAATAAACTTTCCAGCGTCCAGTTCAGGTCGTAACGATCCAACTTATCGAGTTGCAGAGGATGGCGAGATTCCAGGAACCGTTGTCTATCGAATGGATACGGGTGATCTAGATCGAATCCTAAGAAATATTCGTAATGCGCGACAGTATGGCGATTTTGTCATTGCCGGTGCTCATATTCATCAAAGTCAGTCAGTCATGGAACTTCAACATCTGAGCACTCGACCACCTGACTTTTATGTCGAATTGGCTCACCGGGCAATCGATGCAGGCGCTGACGCTTTTGTTGGCACTGGTGTACAAACTCTGCGTGGGATCGAAATTTATAATGGCAAACCTATCTTCTATGGCCTGGGAGAATTCTTCCGTGAAGCTCAGTGGGAGCTGCCAGTTGTCCTGGGTAATACGGATGCGAATCAACGAAGAGGGATGCAACAGTTCGCTCGAAACTTTGGAGGCTCCACGGAATCACTCGAAAGTTTAGTGGCCATTAGTCATTATGAAGATGGTGAGCTTACAGAAGTCAGGCTCTATCCAACTGAACTAGGAATTGATGGTCCCGATTCGCGCTTGGGTATTCCACGAATTGCGGAGTTACAGCATGCTCAGCAAATCCTTCAAAGAGTAGAACGCCTTTCCGATCAGTGGGGTACCGAGATCGTTATCGAAGGTAGCGTGGGAATTATTCACGTGCGATAACCACAATGTTCTAGGCAGAGAAATACGTGGTCTAACACTTAACTCTCTAATTGATTAATATGATGTGCTCTTGCTTGTCCAAATCCAAGTCGCTAAGCTAATTTCATGAAAAATCCTTTTAAATCTAATTCGAAGCAAGCACTAACAGGCAAAGATAATGGCCAGCTTCCTGTCTCCAACGAAAATGATGTTCGGGCTTTTCTCACCAAAGTAGCGACGATGCGAAAATCCGGTGGTGAGGCGAGGCTTATCTTTTCAGTTGATGCAACGGCCAGCCGACAGGCCACTTGGGATGTGGCGAGTCAGCTGCAGACGGAGATGTTCTTCAGTACTCAAACACTGAGTAGATTGAACGTACAGCTCTGTTATTTTAGGGGGTTTGGCGAATTTTTCAGCAGCAATTGGCAAGGTAACCCCGAAGAGATAGCGAGAATTATGTCGGGTATACATTGTGAAGCAGGAATAACCCAGCTTGAACGCTTGCTTCGACATGCTATCAAGGAAAACGAGAAGCAAAAAATAAAGTGTGTCGTTTATATTGGTGATGCTATGGAAGAAAACATCGACGTATTAGCGCAACTTGCTGGACAATTAGGTCTGCTTAATGTTCCCCTCTTCATGTTTCAGGAGGGTGGAGACCCTGTCGCTCGACAGGCCTTTATGGATATGAGTCGCTTGTCTGGAGGAGCTTATTCACAATTTGACTCCGCTAGTGCCGAACAATTAAAGGATTTACTAAAAGCAGTAGCCATTTATGCAGCAGGAGGACTCAAAGCTCTCGAAAACTTCAGCAAAACTTCTAATAAAAACGTCAAATTGCTGGAACAGCAATTAAAAGCATAGATAAAATAATAAAATGATTTCTCGTCTATTAGCGCTGATCGCCATGCCGATCATGGCCTATTTTCTAGCTAAGTCCGTAAGTCAGCGATTTTCACTGACACCTCGCCAAAATCGCATACTGTTTGTCATCATTGCGGCGCTGCTGTTAGTTGGGATTTTAGTGGTCTTAGGGCGGTTACCTATACAATTTGTACTAGCCCCGCTGAGCGCGCTGGCTGTTTTTCTCATGAGAATGTTGCCTATATTCCTGCGTATGCTTCCAATGTGGCAAATGTTTAAGAGTCGTTCAGCCGCGGCCAAACCCCGAGAAAAAGGTCAGGCATCGACCATACGTACGGAATATCTTGCCATGGAACTTCAGCATGATACGGGAGAAATGGATGGTCTTGTGCTAAAGGGCACTTACGCGCAGAGGCGACTAGCGGATTTGCCTCTCGAAGACCTCCTCATACTCTATGATGAATGTAACGAAGATGCAGACTCCGTGCATGTGTTGGAAGCGTATTTGGATCGGCAGCATCCGGACTGGACCGAACTTGTTAGCGAATCACACGAACGTCAGCAGGTAATAGATGACTCGGCCATGACAAGAGAGCTCGCAATCGAAATTCTTGGCCTCTCTGAACCTGCTGTTAAGGACAAGGTGGTTAAAGCTCACCGACAGTTAATGCAAGGGCTGCACCCTGATCGGGGCGGTTCGGACTATCTTGCGAAGAAAATAAATATGGCCAAGGATTATCTGTTAAAGGAACTACAATAAAGTTAGCTAGCCATTTTCCTTTCCAGAAAAGCTTTGACGATAGCTTGGGCGTCAGGTGTTTTTAGTAACTCAGAAAAGACTGCCAGCTCGTCTTCAATAGTGCCAGGTAATACTTTATCTAAACCTTTTTTCATGAGGTGCTTGCTTTCCTGCACCGCCTGGGTTGGTAAGTCAGCTAGCTCGTGACATCGTTGTAAGGCGTGATCCAGGTACTGGTCCTGAGGCAATACTTCTGTAATGATTCCGTATTCTTGGGCTTTTTTCGAACTCAAGCGGCTACCTAATAAGAGCAATTCTGCCGCACGCTGGTACCCGATCTGCCTAGGCAGAAGATAACTTGAGCCTGCTTCAGGGCAGACGCCAAGACGGGTAAAGGGCAGTTGAAGAAAACAGTCTTCTGAGGCATAGACGAGGTCACAGTGGAATAGACAGGTCGTGCCGATCCCGACAGCAAGACCGCTGATGGCTGCTACGATAGGTTTGCGGGTAGTAAGTAGTGCATGCATGAATACTACTGAAGGTCTTTCTCCATTATTTGAGTCACTGCTTACGAAACTATTTACGTCGTTACCGCTAGTGAAGCAATCATCCACTCCTCGCAGAAGAATTACATTTACCGTGTCATTCTGGTCAGCAATCTTAAGGCCTTCCGCGAGGGCCTTATACATACCGGGTAGTAACGCATTCTTCTTTTCCGGCCTAATTATTTGTATAACGAAAACCTTTTGTTCGATACTGTACTTGATGTTGGGATCCAGGAATTCAATCACTATTGCAGCCTTTACCATATGTTACTCAGGTTTTCATTCTAGTAGATTGTCGGATCAAAGTAGAGTATTAATACACCTGCCTATCAGCCCACAAATAGAGTGCCGGAATTTCAGTTATGAGCCGCGAATTCAAAATAGCCGACGTTATTAGAAGTGCTACTCTTATCGAACGCCAGGAACAAAGAGCAGTGTTTATCTCTTTCTTCTTAGTGTTCGTCCTTATGGCGGCCTATTACATGTTGCGTCCTGTGAGGGACTCTATGGCTAGTGACTGGTCGAATACGGAAATAAGTGTATTGTGGAATATTCAATTTGTTCTCAGCCTGACCTTTGTGGCGATCTATGGCGTCGCAGTATCAAGAATTAAATTTCGACATTTGGTTCCTTCCGTTTACGGATTCTTCGCTTTAAGTTTTGTAGGTTTTCACTTTGGAAGTGGCTTGGTAGAAGCTCCAGTCATAATTGATAAGAGCTTCTATCTGTGGGTGAGCCTATTTAGTCTGTTTCATGTGTCCGTATTTTGGAGCTTGATGGCAGATCTCTACAACAAGGAGCAATCTAAGCGTCTATTCGGCTTTATTGCGGTGGGGGCTAGTGCAGGAGCTATAGTAGGTCCTATAGTTGCTACGATAGCAGCGCAAACCATCGGCTCGGATTCACTCATGTTGATCGCTTCTTTGACGATGTTGATCCCACTTCCAATAGTGTTCTATTTACAATATTTAAAGCGAACTCATTTGCTTAATGAGCAAGTCAATGTGGATCTGACGCCTATTAAGATCGGTGGTAATCCTTTGGCGGGATTCCGAGATTTTGTTACTAGCCCTTATCTCATTGGTATTGCCGCTTTCATCCTCTTATACACGGCTATCAGCTCTTTTGCCTATTTCGAGCAAACTAACCTATTACGAGATTACAACCGAGATCAACGAACAGAAATTCTCGCCCTGTTGGCGCTAGTGGTAAACAGTCTCACCTTTATTTTGGGCTTTTTTGCTACTAGTCGGTTGACGACAAGACTCGGTATGCCTGCGACGCTAGCACTAGTGCCTGCGTTTATGTGTGTGGCATTGATAATCCTTGCTTTTGCGCCTATTTTAACGGTGCTTTTGGCATTGCAAGTTGCTCGACAGGCCGGAAATTACGGTATAACGCGACCAGCTAGGGAAATGTTATTTACTTCGGTCTCTAGAGAGGCTCGCTTCAAGGCCAAACCGGTTGTCGACGTTGCCATTTACCGCGGAGGTGATGCTATCTGGTCATCAGCCTTCGCTCTGTTCACTGATGGTCTAGGATTGGGTTTGGCTGCAATGGCTGCTATTGGAGCTGGCATTGCCGCTCTTTGGGCCGGGACAGGGGTTAAGCTCGGTCTAATATTCAATAATCGCTCTAACATCGCGAATTCATCAGTGGAGGTCTCTAAAGTCGATGATTCTGCTGAGGCAGTTGTAACCTGAAGTTAGAAAAAATCTCATCCTGCTTTTGCTGGTCATGAAGATTTTTTGTAAAGATTCTTAGGATTAAAATACCCTCTACGGCGACATTCACGATGTATGAGATGTTAGAATACAGCTTCCGTTAGTAGTCTGAGAACTATTCAGCCATGCCAATTATTCGCAGCGAGCATCTTATTCAAAGCGTTGCTGACGCGCTTCAATACATTTCCTACTATCACCCTTTGGATTTTGTAAAAGCTGTAAACGAAGCTTATGAGAAAGAGGAGTCTCCTGCAGCTAAGGATGCTATGGCTCAGATTCTTATTAATTCAAGACTCTGTGCTGAAGGCAAGAGACCTATTTGCCAAGATACGGGTATTGTTACTGTTTTTCTTAAGATTGGGATGAAGGTTGAGTGGGAAGATGGCATGTCAGTGTCGGAGATGGTGAATGAGGGAGTGCGTCGAGCCTACCTTTTACCGGACAATGTGTTACGTGCTTCGATTCTTGATGACCCTGCTGGTGCACGCACGAATACCAAAGACAACACACCTGCGGTTATACATATGGATCTAATACCTGGTAATACCATCGAGGTGAATCTAGCCGCTAAGGGGGGTGGCTCTGAAAACAAAGCTAAGATGGCCATGTTGGATCCTAGTGATAGCATCGTGGACTGGGTTGAGAGAACCTTGCCAACTATGGGGGCTGGCTGGTGTCCACCTGGCATGTTAGGGATAGGAGTTGGCGGGACCGCGGAAAAAGCAGTGTTACTTGCTAAGGAATCACTGTTGGGACCTATTGATATACATGAGTTGCGTGAGCGAGGACCAACCAATCGTATTGAAGAGCTTCGTCTTGAGATTATTGATCGGGCAAATGCGCTGGGTATAGGTGCACAGGGTCTGGGAGGTCTTACTACGGTTTTAGACGTAAAAATACTAGACTATCCAACACACGCGGCTTCTTTGCCGGTGGCCATGATTCCTAATTGCGCTGCAACCCGACATGTACACTTCAGCTTGGACGGTACTGGCGTTGCCGAACTAGTTCCCCCTAGCCTAGAAGAATGGCCGGAGATAACCTGGGATGTTGGGCCTCGAGCTCGAAAGGTAAATCTGGATACTGTCACGCGAGAGGAGATTAGCCAGTGGCGGCCCGGTGAGACACTGTTATTGTCAGGCACCATAATCACAGGTCGTGATGCGGCCCATAAACGTATACTCGGCATGATGGACAGTGGGGATGGATTACCAGAAAGCGTAAATTTTGAGAATAAGTTTATATATTATGTAGGACCGGTTGATCCGGTGAGAAACGAAGTGATTGGCCCAGCCGGACCCACTACCGCAACTCGCATGGATAAGTTTACTGATGCTTTGCTGTCAAAAACTGGGTTGATTGGCATGATAGGTAAAGCAGAAAGAGGCCCAACGGGCATCGAAGCTATTAAGAAACACAGTGCTGTTTACTTAATGGCGGTCGGGGGGGCAGCCTATCTTGTATCCAAGGCTATTCGCAAAGCGCGAGTAGTGGCATTTGAAGATCTGGGTATGGAAGCGATTCATGAATTCGAGGTACACGAGATGCCTGTCACCGTCGCGGTAGATGTAAATGGAACCTCGGTTCATCAAACCGGGCCTGCACTTTGGAAACAGAAGATTGCTGAAGAACTCCCGATTGAAGTAAGGTAACAGCTGGCACGCAAATTAATCGCACATGTCTTCATAGTTACTGGTTAGCTCTAACGAGATAGGCTTGGTGTGGCCGGCAATTTTTATTTCTTTGTTAGAGATCTCAATAGAATCTTTATCAAGTACGTTGTGGTCAAATTTATAGATTGTATTGTTTTTTCCTTCATTGGCCGATTTGTCATAAGCCTTAGTTGCTTCCTGCGTGGATTCATTCAGATGTTTGTAACGTTTGAATTTTTGCTTACCGTAGCGCTTGGTAAGCATTTTCTCGACAATGTGCGGCGCGAGTATCGAAGCGCTCGCATTGTTACCACCGAATCCTTTCGAGTTAATTACAACCGCATCCATTCCTCTCTTACCTACTTCTTTGTGTTGTAAAAGAAACTCCAGATTTTGTTGATATACATCTTCAGCGATCTTATCTATGGTCAGTATTCCTGGAATAAACCCATCAGACCATGTGCCTAGACTTGTAGTTAATTGATCGCCGGAAGCGCTTGCTATGGAGTGTCCAACGTACGACTTTATGGCGGTAACAGGCCATTTCTTGATCCCATAGGTTTGGGCTACCTGACTAAGAATGTGGGATTCAGTAACCCTGTTTTGAGGAGTTCCAGTGCCATGAGACTGGACATAACTCCTGTGTTTTAAGCCGTCTATTCCAATAATGTTAGAGGTGGCAGCAGCAGCTTTCGCCATAGTTACATAGTTACCGAGACCAGGCCCCGCTATTGACTTTTTATGTCCATCTGCACTGACAAATACTTCGTTCACTGCGCCGTAAACATTGGCTCCGAGCTCAAGAGCCAATTCATCGTCGAACAGTACGATGAACTGTGCTGATTCAGCCATGGTGAACCCAGCGTTGTCGCTAAAAGGTCGGCAAGCCCTCCGGTAATCAGGTTGTTGGTTTTCCGTCAGCCCATCTAAAGCTCGTAATGCGGTATCTTCAGCAAGAGCCCCCATTGTTGTAAATCCATCAAATACTTCAGGTACCAGGCAAGCTTCACTTGTACCTACGATAGCTACTCGATGAGTCCCATTTTGAATGTCACGTATGCCCAGGCGCAAGTTGTAAAGAAATGTCGCACAAGCTGCTACATTAGCCCCGGTCGTCCCTAAATTGCCTAATAGGTAGGCATTAAGGAAATCTGCTGGCATTTCTGTGAAGCCCAGTGGAAGATGCTTGGCTGAGACCTTTTTACCTAGAATTCTTGCCTGTAATAGACCGCCAAAACCATTATAGTCAAGTTGCCCCATGCAGTTGCTGGCATACACACAAAACTGGTCGGCCGGGACCTTCTGACAAACTGTTGTCCAGTCGATCCCCAGCGAATTGATAGCATCGGAAGCAGCATAAAGAGTTAACTGTAATGCGCGGGGGTGGTTGCGCGAAGGATATAAAACTGCCGGGTCGAATCCGCTAGGTAATTGCCCTGCACTTTGCACAGGTGCCTCTCGGAAAGATTTCATGAGCACTTCAAAATTCTCTGCAACACTAACAATCAGTTTGTGCTCGGGCTCTGAACTAGATTCCTTCACTATCCAGCCCGAAGGAAGTGGAGAAGGAAGATGCTTTTTAAGAATCTCGAATTCCAAGGGTTGTAAATTTGTTCCAGTGAGACTTGCCGATTGATGAAATAGGAGGCGAGAGGGATCAAAAAGATTGTCTTCTAGCTTTCGGATCAAGGTGCTTTGATTTAGTTTTGGAGCGAGCGCAGATATAGCTTTGATCAGTTCTACTGATTTGCCATCAGCATTGAGCCATCCGCTATCACTTTTACTAAGTTTCCCCGTTAATGCTGCTAGGCTAGTCCAGGTGGAGTCGCGCTTTTTATCGTCAAGGACATCTACCACCATACGACGATAAGCATGATGTCCGGAAGCTCGCCCAGCTGGATTAATGCCTCCAAATGCTGTGATTACGGGTAAATTGGCCATTTTAAAAAGCTGTCAGTCGTATAATTTTGATAAAACTATAATAAAGAGCATTAATTGGAGATAGGGTATATTAGACATATAGTAGGGCATATTGGACAGGAAATTAACAAAATAGCACCAGAAGTTCAGTGACACTACGGAAAGTTGTTGACTTGATTGCCTTGCATAAAAATCGCACCCCACATAGCATTGCTCCCTCAGTCAAGAAATAACAAGTAGTTGGAGACAGAATGAAAAATTTAACAATTAAATCGTTTTTCCTAGGCCTGAGCTTATCCCTGCTAGCATTCTCCTCGGCTGCTCAAAATCAGTTCGAAAATGTCACTATCGATACCGTGTCAGTGGCAGGCAACATTTCAATGTTGATAGGCCAGGGTGGAAACATCGGTGTATCAGCTGGAAGTGATGGCATACTGATTATCGATGATCAGTTTGCACCTTTGGCAGGCCGCATTAAAACCGCTATCGAAGCTCTGGGTTCGGATGTCCCTAAGTTTCTGCTCAACACGCATTTCCACGGTGATCATACAGGTGGCAATATTGAATTTGGAGCAGAAAGCGTAATTGTCGCGCATGAAAATGTGCGAATGAGGATGGCGGCCGGTGATCAACCTGCAGTCGCTTTACCGGTTGTAACCTTCGATGATGACGTGACGATTCACTTTAACGGCGAAGACGTAACTCTCATTCACATGCCTAATGGCCATACTGACACCGATAGCGTTGTGATGTTTTCTGAGTCAAATGTCATTCATATGGGTGATCATTTCTTCAATGGGGGGTTTCCGTTTGTCGACCTCGCTAACGGCGGCACGGTGCAGGGCTACCTAAGCAACCTGGAAAGAGCTCTGTCCTGGATTGGAGACGATACAGCAGTGATTCCAGGTCACGGACCATTAGCAACGAAAAGCGACTTACTGAATTTCTATAATGTGGTGAAAGATACTTCTACGGCAATTCGTGTAATGAAATCTCAGCGGATGAACAAAGAAGAAACCGTAGCAGAGGGGTTGGGCGATGAGTACGAGAGCTGGGGTCAGGGATTCATCAACGAACAACGCTGGATCGAAACAGTGTTTGATAGCTATCCGCGCTAGTAAAATATCTGTCGTAGACTTTTAACCAGCTGACAAGCTGCGGCTGACCTTTGAACGAAATTGATACTTTTAATAAACGCGTAGTAGCATTGCACCACGCTTTAGGAATTGCGCCGGATTATATAGAAAACTCCAAACTAGCATTCTGTCGAGAACCAAGAGAACTAGTTGATACGGAGTTGGACTTCTACCAGAGGCCACAGAAGCTCACGCCTGAAGCATTTCACGCTTGGACCATGATGAAAAATACAGCCGACGCGTCCGGAATAGTGCTGTTATTGATATCTGCATTTAGAGACATTGAGTATCAGTACCATTTGATCGCTCGTAAAGTTCAAGAAGGTCGCTCAATAGAAGAAGTATTGGCAGTAAATGCTGCTCCTGGTTACAGTGAACATCATACAGGGCGGGCTCTGGATATTGGAACGATAGGGTGCGACCCGCTAGTTGAAGAATTTGAAAATACCACTGCATTTCAATGGCTTACTAGTAACGCAGCGACCTTTGGTTTTACAATGACCTACCCGCGGAAAAACACATATGGAATCGATTATGAACCGTGGCATTGGTGTTTCACAGGGGTCAAACCAAGTCTTTAGACAAAAAAGTTTGAACACTGTAATCTAGAGTAACTACAAAGACAGGAGAGCGGATGCGGCAACAAAAACACCGGCGCCATTTTCGATTCCGTGTCTTGTCACCAAGCTTAAAAAGTTGGATATCGAGTTGTATTGTGTTTCCACTCAACCTCGATATTAGCGTTGTCGGCTTTCCCTTGATCTCTGAAGTACGTATCCGATTCGGTTATTAGGTTAGTGTTGGTAGGTGCAATAGCAATAGCCTAAGGCTAAGCGATCTTTAAATCACTAATTCATTGATTGAAAAAATAAGTAATTGTATGAGTAAGGAGATATCAACATACTAAATTAGGCTAAAGCTTGAAAAATTCAATTTGAATCGAACCTGGAGATAATGATTTATGACCCATGAATTCCAAATAGTATTTCGCAACATCGATCAAACGGACGCTCTGGTAGATGCGGTTGAAAAAAGAATTCATAAGCTTGAACGTTATTGTGATCAAATCATTACTGGTCGTGTTGTATTGGATTCACCTCATAATAACCACCACAAAGGAAAGGTTTATTCGGTAGGTCTGGAAATACGTACTCCTTCCAAAGAGGTACGCGTCAATCAGGAGCAGCATGATAATCATGCACATGAAGATCTCTACGTAGCTATCCGGGATGCTTTCAATGCTGCTGAGCGGCAGTTAAAATTTAATGATAAGAGACTTCGGAAAAGCGCACTAAGCAAAAGCAATATAAAATTGAATCATCAGGCAGCCTGAAAGTATTGTTATGACTAAGAAAGAAGATAATCGAATAGAAATCGAAGCTGCAACATTTCGGCGACTGCTGAGACATCTGGATGAGCACAAAGAGGTTCAAAATATTGATTTAATGAATTTAGCTAGTTTTTGTCGAAACTGTTTGTCGAAATGGTACAGTGCCGAGGCTCTAGCCAGAGGATTAGATGTGTCATATGACAGTTCGCGAGAGATTGTTTATGGAATGCCTTACTCTGAATGGAAATTAAAATATCAGGCTGAAGCGACGCAGGAACAGTCGGACAAGTTCAAACAGAAGACAAGCTAAAATGCGTTATATTGGGTGATAGAATCATTGAATCGATCGTGAATTATTTTCAGCTACAAACAACTTGTTTCTTACGAGTTGTCGATATTCATTAGGTGTAACAGCATTTAGTTTTTTGAACAGACTGGTGAAATAGCTGGCGTCTTGGTAACCCACTTTATCTGCCACTTCCGCTATTACTAGATTACTTTGTTTTAGTAGCTCCTTGGCGTGTTTGATGCGCAGGTCCTGCAGGTACTGGAGTGGCGTTGTATTAGTGGCTATCCTGAACCGCCTATTCAATGATCTCACACTCATACGGAATTGATCCGCGACAGCCGAAATCTGGATATAGTGATAATAGTTTTCCTGTAGCCACTCTTGTAGCTTTATGATTTCCTCATCATGGTGGGTAGTTTTCTGATCTCTACTTAAAACAAACGATTCGTAGGATCTTTTCAATTCATGGGTAAAATGCCTGGATATTTCATTCGCAGTAGATTCCCCAAAATACTGTTCGATGAAATGCAACATAATATCCCGCACAGCATTCACACTGCCTGTACAATAGATGTTGTCAGCGCAAGTTATGAACCGTTTGCGTTGCAACTTTATTTCTGGATAAGTCTGGTGAAACTGGTCAAAGAAGCGCCAGTGGGTTGTTGCCGCTTTGCCATTTAATAGCCCTGTCGCTGCCACGAAAAAAGCACCCGTGGTCACTGCGCATAACGTCGCACCGGCACGATGTTGATCTTTAAGCCATTTCTGTAGTTGGTGATGCCTTGAAGTACTAGCGCGTGGATTACCCCATACACCAGGAATAAAAATGAGGTCACTAGTACCTGCTTCCTTGAGAATTTTTGCGCACCTCATGGTGAGTCCGCCACTCAATTCCACTATTTCATCGTCGATACCGACCAGTTCAATCTTGATTAATTTATGTCGTTGTCTTCGAGCTCTGATGATATCGTTGGCGGCACTTAGCATCTCTAAGGGAATCGTTATGGTCGAACCCAGAGCATGAGGTACACACATGATCGTAACCTGTTTCATAGAATTTCATACTGTGGATAGTCAATTTTGAATACGTGATAGCGCTTAATACCAGATAACGAAGTGACTTTTATTTCACTACCAACTTGTTGTCCTAGCAGAGCATGTCCCATTGGTGAGTCGATGCTGATATAGCCGCGTTGGGGATCTATCTCGTCTGGACCAACCAGCCGGTATCGATGCGAGTTGTTTTTCGCGTCTTCGAGAGTAACAGTAGCTCCGAAATAAACTTTGGTCAGATCACTGGGCGGATCGGTTATTACGGTAACTTCTTCCAGCCGTTTGGTCAGAAAACGTACTCGCCGATCAATTTCCCGTAGGCGTTTCTTGCCATAAATATACTCAGCATTTTCTGATCGGTCTCCGAGAGCTGCTGCCTCTGATACAGACTGGGTTACTTGAGGGCGATCAATTTTCCAGAGCTGATGCAACTCTTTTTTCAATCGCTGTTCACCTTCAGAGGTAATGTATTTAGCGCCAGATTTTTGAGGAGGGCGGTAACGGCTCATAATAATCGGTAGCTAGTCTTCTAGTGTGAGAGTTAACTGATTGCCGGTAGGTTCGTTTGTCTTTTCTTTTGGAACTATTCGTACACCTAGACCTAAAAGTCTAACGGGTTTGGATCTGCGAGAAAATCCTTCTGTACAGAGTTTTTTGTAATTCTCCATGCAGCTGGTTTTCGAAAGCATTTCAACCGTCGTTTGCACAAAGTCATGAAATTTAATCTTTATGAACTGCTTGTGTATGGCATAGTCCCCATTTAATTTCTCCATGCGCTTAGCCAACTGTTGCCTCAGATCTGGTAATTCTTCCAGGCAGTTTTTAAGAGTCGGAAGATCAATCGCATATGTATTTTCAACGCTAACGGATTTTCGTATCCGTTGGGTTTGCACTGCTCGTTGGTCTATACCTAAGCTCAACTGATGCAGTGTCTGGCCGAAGCTTCCAAAGTATTTCTGTAATTGGCTACTTGAGAGTTTGCGTAAGTCATTGCAAGTTTGTATTCCTAGGCGCTTCATTTTGCTAGTAGTTACATTACCTACGCCGTGCAATTTATTTACTGGTAAAAGAGCAACAAAGTCATCTACTTCCTCTGGTAAAATGATAAATTGCCCGTTAGGTTTATTCCAGTCACTGGCAATTTTTGCAAGAAACTTGTTGGGAGCAATTCCTGCTGAGATCGTTATTCGTATCTTTTCTTGTACTTCGGCTCGAATAGCTTCGGCGATAAGAGTGGCACTACCTCGGTATTTTTTGCATTCAGTGACATCTAAGTATGCCTCGTCGAGAGAAAGGGGTTCAATTAGAGCCGTGTAGGTTTCAAAAATCTTGTGGATTTGTTGTGAAACCCAGCGATATTTCTCCATGTCAGGCTTAACGATAATCAGATGGGGGCAGCGCTTTCGTGCGGTTGCAGAGGCCATGGCTGAGTGAATGCCAAATTTTCTTGCCTCGTAGTTGCAGGTGGCGATTACGCCTCTTCGTTCAGGCGAGCCACCTACGGCAATTGCTTTGTCTACCAAGTCGGGATTGTCCCGCATCTCAATGGATGCGTAAAAGCTATCGCAATCACAATGAATGATTTTGCGTTGGATTTCCATGGCTCAGTTTGGGGCACTTTGCAAGTAACTACAACAGTCAGTACTTTGAGTAGCCGGAGGCTTATAGAGGGTCAGCGTTAGGTGTGCGTTTTCTCGAATTCGTTCATGAAATCGACAAGTGTCTGACATCCAGAGGCCGGCATAGCATTGTAGATAGAAGCACGAAGTCCGCCCACTTTACGATGTCCTTTTAAGGCATACAGGCCGTGAGCTAGGGCCTGAGAAAGAAATTCATCTACAAGATCGCTATCTGCTAGGTTAAAGGTTATGTTCATAATCGACCGATGGGCAGGCTCTGCCGTACCCTGATAGAAGCTCGAATCGTCAATAGCACTATAGATTAGGTTAGCCTTCGCTTCATTCTGTAATTCCAATGTTGTAACGCCCCCTTGGCCTTTTATCCATTCTAGAACCAATTTCATCATATAGATGGCAAAGGTATTATTCGTATTCGACAGTGAATGTTTCTCAGCATAGGTTTTATAGCTCAACAGATTTGGGGTCTCAGGAAGGGCGTAGTGCAGTAAATCTTCTCTAATGATGACGAGTGCAAGTCCAGCTGGACCCAGGTTCTTCTGTAAACCTGCAAAGATAACTCCAAATTGGCTTATATCCAGCTCGCGGGAAAGGAATTCAGAAGTCATATCTGCAACCAGCGGGATGTTGCCTGTATCAGGAAATCGCTGCCATCTTGTGCCATAGACGGTATTGTTACTAGTGATATGTAGGTAAGAAGATTTCTCATCGACCGCTGTCATTTCCAGCTCAGGAATGCGATCGTAATTGCTAGTTTCGCTGCTAGCAGCCACGTTGATTGTTCCATAACGGCAGGCTTCTTTGATAGCTAACTTGGCAAAATTACCTGACTCTACATAGGCAGCTTTCCGGTCTGGATTGCGAGTAATAAGGTTCATGGGTACCGCTGAAAACTGCATTTGTGCCCCACCATGTACATACAGAATCTTGTAATTTTTAGGAATTTTGGCCAGTTCTACGAGCAGTCTGTCTGTCTCGTTAATGATTGCATCGAATTCCTTAGAACGGTGACTAATTTCGATAACTGAGGCTCCCATACCTCTATAGTCAAGGAATTCTCGCTGGGCTATTTCCATTACTTCCGTTGGAAGCATGGCTGGGCCGGCGCCAAAATTATAAACACGCGTCATCTTCTATATCCTATACAAACCAAAACCTAAATCACAGTAACCTTGATGACGTTCTTGATTTTGATAATGGCAGCTACTACCTCTTCAGAGGGGGGACTCTCAAGGTCAATTAAATTGTAAGCAATTTCACCGCGACTCTTATTTAGCATGTCTATAACATTAATATTTTGATCTGCCAGTACTGATAGAATTTGTCCTAGCATTTTCGGTACATTCTTATTACTGATAGTGAGCCGGGTGTATTTATTAGCTTCGACTTCACGATCTAGAGATAGGCTGGGGAAATTCACAGAATTTTTTATGTTGCCGTTTTCCAGAAAATCCCGCAATTGGTTTGCAGCCATTACTGCACAATTTTCCTCGGCCTCACGTGTGCTAGCTCCAATGTGAGGCATGGAGATAACATCTTTGCGTCCGACAAATTGCGGCCTTGGGAAGTCGCTTACATACTTGACTAGCTTGCCGCTATCAAGAGCATCTTCTAGCGCCTCGGTATCGACAATTTCGTCACGAGCAAAGTTTAAAAGGCAAGTACCTTCTCGCATAGAAGCAAACATGCTGGCGTCTATAAGATTACGGGTTGAATCGAGAGCTGGTATATGGAGCGTAATAAAATCTGAGTTTGCCACGAGGGAATTTAGATTCTCGATTCGTTTAACCTGGCTAGGCAAACGCCATGCAGCTTCTACAGAGAGAGCCGGATCGTAACCCTGTACCTTCATATCCAGATTTATGGCCATTTCAGCGACCATAGAACCGATTGAGCCTAGGCCAATTACGCCAAGCGTCTTTCCAGCAATCTCGTGGCCCTTAAAGCGGCTCTTTTCTTTTTCCATCAAGCTGGAAAGTTCGTTGTAATCACCAATGTTTGTCTGCGCACTGGCGAAACCAATACTGGGAATGATTTCACGGGAGGCAAGTAATAAGCCACACAACACCAGTTCTTTCACGGCATTAGCATTGGCGCCGGGGGTGTTAAATACAACGACACCTTGCTCAGTACAGTCGTTTACAGGTATGTTGTTAACACCGGCGCCAGCCCTAGCGACCGCTTTCAATTGACTTTTCAGAGCACTTGGGTCTAGCTTGTGGCTGCGCAGTAAAATGGCGGACGCATCACTCACATCAGCACCAACTTCGTACAGGTCGCTCGGGAATCGATTCAATCCTTTTTCAGAAATTACGTTAAATGTTTGAATCCTGTGCATGTTGTCTAGTCCTGGTTTTCATTGCAGTAAGCTGACGTTGCCCTGCAGAAAGGTATTTCTGTAAATAGACTGGTTGGGGCTCATCAAACTGAATCATGTACCATGGTATTACTAGCCAAGCGAGAGCTTGGCCGATCCGGAGTAGGAAACCGGAATTTTTAAAGCGGACAATTATGTCGCGAACTGGGGCGAAACTCCAGCCGCAATTGTCGATGGTTACACTCAGCAGCTTGGCTAAAAGTATGCGCTGCTTATGATGTTTTTATAGAGGGCTTTCAATATGTCAGAATTCGAACCAGGACAGCCAACATTGGTGGCGAAAACCACAGTACCCGTATTGCGTATTCTTGGTCGAAATCCGGGGCCAATGACTGGACCAGGTACAAACAGTTATCTGATAGGCCATGAGAGACTATGTCTTCTCGATCCAGGCCCCGTCAATGACGCTCAATTGGATAGCTTCCTAGAAGCTATTGGCAATGCGAGGCTGGAATATATCTTGGTAACCCATACTCATGGTGACCATTCACCTGGAGCAATTCCCTTGCAGAAAGCCACCGGAGCAGAGTTAGTGGGAATTCCTGCTCCGGACGCAGAAGGTCAAGATAAATCATTTAGCCCTGATCGCCTTTGGCAACATGATGATATTCTCGATTGCGGCGAATACAGCATTCAGCTGGTGCACACTCCTGGTCATGTTTCCAACCACGTCTGCTATCTTCTTGAACAGGAAAAACTATTATTTACCGGTGATCATGTGCTACAGGGCACGACCTCTGTAATCTTGCCTCCGGACGGAGATATGAGCGACTACCTTGATTCCCTTCGATATTTACAGTCGCTAGATTTGACATTTTTTGCTCCTGGCCATGGAGATGTCATGGATCAGCCGGAAAAAGAATTGAAAAACCTAGTTGCCCACCGGCTCAGGCGGGAACAGAAAGTCATTAATTGTTTAACGAAACTTGGATCAAGTGGAATAGATTCCCTTGTCCTCAGTGTTTACGACGATGTGGCTCAACATCTCATTCCTTGGGCTAAGAGGACACTATTGGCTCATTTGATAAAGCTTGAACGTGAGGGGCGCGTTGTTTCGGAGAACGAACTGTATATGCTAACTCAAGAAGAATAGTACAGTGAGTAGTAGTTATGGGCTGTGGTATCTCTACATAATTCGGGGCAATGACGATAGTCTTTATACTGGGATTACTATAGATGTAAAACGCCGCTTCGAAGAACACAGTAACCAAAGCCGCGACCCAGGGATACAGAAGGGTGCCAAAGCGCTACGCGGCAAGTGCCCCCTATCATTGGAACTTCAGATTCCAATAGGGAGTAGATCTAAAGCGGCTAAACTGGAGTATAGGGTTAAACGGTTAAATAAATATCAGAAGGAAGCCCTAGTGAGGGGAGACCTTTCTATTAGTTCCCTCGAGACAAGTAACGATACTGGTGATTAATCAAATCGATATAGCTGCTGATACCCGTATTTCTTTGGGTGTTAGCGGTTGTTAATTAGGTGAGGAAGCTTGTTGTGGCGGAGGTCATAAGGGCCATTATGATTATATAGCTAACAGCTGGTATATGAATCGGCATCTACTGAGCTCAAACTCCAAAATGACATATAAATCACATAACTTATCTTATGTAATACTTTTAAAAATGCGCTGCGAGCTTGTTTATGTAGTTTGGTTGGATATCGCGGGACTAATCTTGAAGTTTAAAAACCCATAGATGACCGCGATTATTGGGTTGATCAAATTAAAGAAGCAATATGGTAGATACGCGAAGGTAGCAACACCGAGTGTGCTAGCCATATAGGCACCGCAGGTATTCCAAGGTACTAAGGGAGACGTAATGGTTCCAGCATCTTCTAGTGTGCGCGATAGGTTCTTCATGTCCAAGTTGTGCTTTTCATATTCGAGTTTATACATACGGCCTGGTAGAACCAGCGAGATGTACTGATCGGAAGTGATGATATTAGCTCCTATGCAAGTAGCGATAGTAGTAGCAATGAGGCTGCCTGTACTATGTACGAAAGAAAGCGCATAAGTCACTAGGCATTTTAATAAACCTGTATGATCCATTACGGCGCCGAACACCATTGCGCAAATTACCAACCATATTGTAGTAAGCATGGAACTCATGCCACCGCGTGTCATTAAATCATCAAGAGTAGCGTTGCCGCTATTGAGAACGAATCCGTCAAATATGGTATACCACGTGCCTTTGAATAGACCCAGGAATACATTAGGCGCTTCCCCTGCTAATTCCATGATGATCGGACGTTGAAATAATAATGCCAGTACCACGCCTACCATGGCCCCGGTCACGATGGTGGGAATGGGTGGAAGCTTCTTGTTCGCCATGAAGAGTAGCAAAAGAACAGGGAGCATCATCAATGGATGGATAGTAAAATTTTCCGTTAGTAATAGCATTGTTAACTGCAGATCGCTGTTTGTTGCGCTCGTATCTATATTCAGGCCGATCAGGCCAAATATTACCAGAGCAATCAAAATACTTGGGACGGTTGTCCATACCATATGACCGATGTGGGTAAATAAATCTGTACCGGCTACTGCAGGAGCAAGGTTTGTTGTCTCTGAGAGCGGAGACATCTTGTCGCCAAAATAGGAACCAGAGATGATGGCGCCGGCTGTAATTTCTAAAGATAGGCCCATACCTCCGGCAGCTCCGATAAGAGCGATGCCCACAGTTCCAGCAACCGTCCATGAGCTCCCAATACTGAGTGCGATAAGTGAGCAGATCAACGCGCTCGCCGCATAAAAAATAGATGGATCAAGAATCAGCAGGCTGTAATAAATCATAGTGGGGACGGTACCGGATAAGATCCAGCTTCCTATCAACATCCCTACACTAAGCAGTATGAGCAATGGTTTGATAGCGACTGTGATTCCAGTCACTATGCTAGATTCTATGTCTACCCAGCTTTGTCCGTTATACCAGCCGATTAAAGCGGCGACAGCGGCACCAAAGCAAAGAGCGATTTGGTTAGGGCCGCTGCTGGCGTCTTCACCGAATAGGTAGACAGAAAATGATAATAAAAAAATGAGCACACAAATAGGGATCAGCGCCTGCACTACTGTAGGAGATACAGAGCTATCCTCGTTCCTTAGTTCTGATTGCTCGATTAATGCCATTTCGATTCACCTCTGATTGCTCGAAGCATAGCGGTATTCGGGCCTAGCTGTCTAATTGGCGCCTGTTTCCGCCATAATTGGGGTATAATCCGCCACTTTCTCGAAATAGCTGTCAATTCATATTGGGAATTACAAGGTTTCATCAATCAAAATTAATTTACCCATCACGAATAGTGAAGAAAGCTATATGACTGACATTGAAGCTTACATGTTTAAGCTGGGTTCCCAGGCTCGGGCCGCATCCCGTGAAATAGGAAAGGCAACTACAGCCGAGAAGAATGATGCCCTACTCGCCATTGCCGAGGCGATAGACTGTGGGCGGCAGCAATTGCTAAAAGCGAATCAACTTGATCTTGCGGCAGGTGGAGAGAAGCAATTAGAACCTGCTCTCCTAGATAGGCTAGAGTTAACCGGAAAACGCATCGACACGATGCTTAACGGGTTACGCGAGGTTGTGGCGTTGGATGATCCAGTGGGTGAGATTAGTGATCTTAACCGCCGCCCAAGTGGAATTCAGGTAGGAAGAATGCGTGTACCATTGGGTGTGATTGGCATCATCTACGAGTCGCGCCCAAATGTGACATGCGAAGCCGCGAGTTTGTGCTTAAAGTCAGGGAATGCAACGATCTTGAGAGGTGGCTCTGAAGCCATAAAATCGAATAAAGCGATTGCTGAATGTATTAATGTTGGACTGGAAGAGGTCGGATTGAACCGTCAAATCATCCAGATCGTCGATCGGACTGAGAGGGAGGCTGTAGGCAAATTAATAACGATGGCCGAATACGTTGACGTTATAGTTCCTCGTGGAGGCAAGGGCCTTATTGAACGCGTTAGTAATGAAGCAAAGGTTCCTGTAATAAAACATCTTGACGGGAATTGTCACTTATATATCGATGAAAAAGCGGACCTCGAAAAATCTGTAGCCGTCGCAGTGAATGCCAAAACTCAGCGATACGGCACCTGTTGTACAATGGAGTCACTGCTTGTCGCGAAGGGAATTGCAACGGATGTCTTGCCTCTTCTTGCTGTAGAATATGAGAAGCATGGTGTTGAATTACGAGGTTGTGAACAAACTCGGAACATTATCGGTAATGTTATCGCCGCAACTGAAGAAGATTGGGAAACGGAGTATTTGGCACCTATTCTATCAATCAAGATAGTGGGAGACGTAGTTGAGGCTATCAGCCATATAAACGAATATGGTTCACAGCATACTGATTCGATTATGACTGAAGATGACAATCGGGCGCAGCGTTTCCTGCGCGAAGTCGACTCGAGCTCTGTCATGGTAAATACGTCCACTCGTTTCGCTGATGGATTTGAATACGGGCTTGGTGCAGAAATAGGCATCTCAACCGACAAATTACACGCTCGTGGACCCGTCGGCTTGGAAGGACTAACTTCGCAAAAATTTATCGTGCTGGGGGATGGTTGTATTAGACAATGAAGGCGCGACTAGGGCTGCTAGGTGGTATGTTTGATCCGGTACATATCGGGCATATAAAAGTGGCTTTGCACGCGATTGAATACCTGCAACTAGATCAGCTCAAAATCATCCCTTGCTCGGTACCTAACCATAGAGCCCCAGCGGTTGCTAGTAGCGAACATCGTTTAAATATGTTGGAGTTGGTGACAGAGGAATATTCTACAATTTCTATTGATCCTATAGAGATAAACCGGTCCGGCATTTCCTATACATTTGATACACTTTTAGCTATCCAGGAATTACATAGTCCTGGCCATTTGGTATTCGTACTAGGAATGGATTCGTTCATCACTCTGCCACAGTGGCATAAGTGGGAGCAACTTTTTAAAATGTGTCATTTTATGATATTGGCAAGACCTGGCGTAACTATGCAACCATCTGTTGAAGAACATATGCAGCTGGTTGACAGGAGAGTGAATAACGGCGAATCGTTGTTCTCTTCCAAAGCAGGGAATGTATTTTTTGCTGAAGATTTCCAGCAAAATATTTCCTCAAGTCGGGTACGGGAGGCATTACATTCAGGTAGCGATGTTTCTACTCTGCTCGATAATGGGGTGCTCGCTTACATAAGAAGTAATAAATTATATCAAAGAGTGTGAATAAAAAGTTTTAGAATGAAAGTAAGTCGATTGAATAGTAAAAAGCTGGCACAACGGATAGTAGATACTCTAGATGATCTGAAGGGACAGTCCATACGCTGTATTAATGTAAAAAAGCTTACTGAAATTACCGACTACATGGTTATAACTACTGGTAGATCGAATACTCATACCAAGGCCTTAGCTGATGCGGTAGTCAACAGATTAAAAAAATCCGGTGAAAAAATAGTTGGAATTGAAGGTCGGCTGCAGTCTGAATGGATCCTTGTAGATGCAGGAGATATTGTGGTTCATATTATGGTAGCGCCAGTACGCACACTTTATAATCTGGAAGATCTTTGGGGCTTTAACATAGTTCCCGGAAAAGCTACAGAAACACGCTCCAGTTCATAATGAAACCTTTAGCATGAAGGTTTCATTAATAGCTATTGGCACTAAGATGCCTAGTTGGGTCCAACAAGGGGTAGAAGAGTATCAAAAAAGAATTCAATCAAAGCTTAAATTTAATCTTATCGAAGTTCCCTTGGCTAGGCGAAGTAAATCACAGAGTATTGAACAATGTATCCAAAAAGAAGGTAACGAACTTCTGAAAATGGTACCTCCGGATAGTTGGGTTATCGCGCTGGATATTGCCGGAACCTCAATTAGCACCGAGCAACTTGCCAGAAAGCTAACTACTTTTATGGCTGAGGGCCAAAATATCAGTTTACTCATTGGTGGCCCGGATGGCTTGGACCGATCTTGTCTAGATAAATCGAAAGAACGGTGGTCCTTTTCAGCTCTAACGCTCCCTCATCCACTCGTAAGAATTCTTGTGATCGAGCAGCTTTATCGAGCTTTCAGTATGCTCAATGGCCACCCCTATCATCGAGATTAAACGGACTACTATCGGGCCGGCTGTTGAAATATGGAAAGCGATGCTAAAAAAAGCTTGGAAAGCTAAAAATAACCTGAAAAAGGCGCTAGACTACCGGATTATTGATTATTAAAGTACAGGTCCTAACCAATTGGCTTGGACTGTTCTAGATTCCCCCTAGTAATCGGAAAGAATTACGCGCCGCAGCCGATTAATTGAGTCATTAGCGGGCATACAGGCAGCTAAGGAAATTTCTGACAGATGGCAGGCAAGTGGAAGCTTAAGGATCACGAAGCGGAAAAAAAACTATTTAATCAAAGGTTGGTAGTTGCAGGTATTCTTATTGTTGTTCTGTTTAGCGCCCTTGTATTCCAGTTAGTTAATCTTCAAATCTATCAGTACGAGTATTTCACCGCCCGTTCTGATGGTAACAGACTACACTCCCAATATGTGCCACCAGCTCGCGGGCTTATCTTCGATCGCAGCGGTACATTGCTGGCCGATAATCAACCTATCTTTAACCTCACCGTGGTTCGGGAGCAGGTAGAAAATTTTGAAGAAACTCTAGAATTTCTTAAAGGCCTGATCACACTGACAGATGATGATATAGAGCAGTTTAATATTCGGATGCAGCGCAATCGAGTACCATTTTCTTCAGTACCGTTGCGTTATATTCTCGATGAAGAAGAAAAATCCAGAGTGGCGGTAAACGGGCACCTTCTGCCTGGAATTGCAATTGAGCCTCAATTCGTTCGTCGCTACCCGCTATCAAACCTAACGGCCCATTCTATTGGTTACGTATCTGAAATTAACCAGGAAGAACTGGATAGTCTAAGTGACGATGAAAAGGAAAATTATGGAGGAACCAACCATATAGGTAAGACTGGTATCGAGCGTACCTACGAAGACTTACTGCATGGCACAGTAGGTTATGAAATTGTTGAGAAGAATAATAGGGGGCAGGTTATGCGGCGACTTGATCGAACCGATCCAGTTGCTGGAAAAAATATTACGCTTCATTTGGATGCGGAACTACAGATTGCCGCTGAAGCTGCACTAGGAGATTTTCGCGGAGCAATTGTGGCTATTGACCCAAACACGGGTGGCATTCTTGCCATGTTTAGTAAACCCGCATTTGATCCCAACCTTTTTGTGACAGGGATCAGCAGTAAAGATTATGACATATTGGTTAAGGATGAGGTGAATACCCCTTTGTTCGATCGCACTACCAATCCATACCCGCCGGGCTCTACTGTAAAGCCATTTCTTGGTTTGGCGGGCCTACATCATGAACACGTGGATTACGATTTCGCTATTGAAGACCCAGGCTATTTCCGCTTGCCGGGTGTTTCTTATCGCTGGGGAGACTATACCTTGCGAACTCAAATCGGTGGTGGACACGGCCATACTGATTTAATGAAGGCGATTTACCAGTCCTGTGATACGTTTTTCTACGATCTAGGAAATCGCATGGGCATAGATACCATCCATAATTTTATGGCCAAGTTTGGATTCGGTGATAATTTTGCTGTTGATATCGCTTACGCCCGAACTGGGGTGCTACCGTCTCGGGAATGGAAAATGGAGAGTCGAGGTGAGCCGTGGTATCCAGGTGACACCATCAACTCCTCTATTGGCCAGGGATACATGTGGGCTACCCCACTGCAGTTGGCAACTGCTGCATCAATTATTGCTAATGAAGGGAAAGTGGTGCGTCCTCGCATGTTACAAGCAGTAGATGATGAACTATTTCAGCCATTAATTGAGAACTCTATACCTGATGTTATGGTTAATGACCCAGATTACTGGCGTTATATAGAAAATGCTATGACCATGGTTGTTCATCGGCCCTTCTCAGATCAGTTTAGGGATTATGGTACTGCCTATGAATCGATCGCTATGGTAGATCGAGAGATGTCTTACAAAATGGCAGGCAAGTCCGGTTCTGCGCAGGTAGTTGGGATCAGTCAGGACATTCTATCCAGTTCTGACATCATGGTATCCGATTTGAACAAAGACCATGGATTGTTTATTTCGTTTGCGCCTGCACAAAATTCTCATATTGCCCCACAGATAGCGGTTGCTGTATTTGTGGAAAATGGTGAACACGGTAGCAGCGTGGCGGGACCTATTGCGAAGCAGATTATCGATACTTACTTATTAGATATATTGAAGCTCGATTTCGGTACCTTCGGAGATGATGCGCAGACTGAACATCAAATAACTGCAGCTGATGAATAACCGCGATTTCATTCGCCAATCCCCAAGAGCTGAATCAGGTAATCGCTCAGTCTCGGTTTGGCGGTTTGTCCATACTGATCCACCTTTGTTGGTTGGACTTATCCTTATTTGCTTTTTTGGACTGTTCGTTCTTTATAGTGCCAGCGACGGTAATGAGGGTGTTGTTCGTCGACAAGCTCTGGTCATGGTTGTTGGAATAGTA
>PARV01000058.1 GCA_002712055.1 Gammaproteobacteria bacterium
AACCGTTGCTTCGTCTTCTGAAATCTGACCAAGGCCCTGATGGGGAAAACACGTCAAAGACAAAAAATACAAGGTAGAAAAATATTGCTTGAGGTACTTCAGCTTCATAATACAAAAGACTGCTAGTTGATAATGGGGTTATCGGCAGCTTATTTGAATGTTAACCCCTAGATATGACCATAAAGAGAGGGTTTTCACCATAAATTGTCAAACTAAGTAACAAGTTACGGGTCCTGCTATAGCGTTTTATTGTTTTCTAAACCCAAAAACTATTTGTCCCGCCACCTACGACATTTTACTATCTCCTCATCGATTTGATACAAGTTTCTAACCTGGAGCGGCAATATGTCTCGTCAAGTTCTCTTCTCCTTATTCGTAGTAGGCCTAATGACAGCTGAAACATTTGCACAGACTGATAGTAATCGCCCACGGGCGCGAGAAATTGGATTGGTTGTTGGTATTTTTGAAACGGGTAACCTAAATGCTATAACAGACGTTAATGGGGTTCGAGTTGGTCATTCGACAGCAATCCGCGGCGATGATATTCGTACAGGCGTCACCGCTATTATTCCTGCCCCCGGCAACCTCTACACTAACCCTATTCCCGCATGGATTCATGTCGGTAATGGCTACGGCAAGTTGATCGGCGAAACTCAGGTACGAGAATTCGGTGAAATCGAAACCCCGATACTGCTTACCTGCACACTGTGCGTTTGGAGTGCTGCTAATGCACTAAAGGAATGGGTGTACCTGCAACCTGGCATGGGTGAACATACGGTTAACCCAATTGTCGGAGAGACCAACGATTCAAGAGTCAACAATATGTGGGCTGATCCCATCCAGCGTGATGAGGTATTTGAAGCCCTGGAAACTGCTAGCAGTGGCTCTGTACAAGAAGGCAGTGTAGGAGCAGGTACCGGGACCCAGGCTTTCGGTTGGAAAGGGGGTATCGGCACAAGCTCGAGGGTATTACCCCAAGAGCTAGGTGGTTATACCGTGGGTGTACTCGTACAAACCAACTTCGGTGGCATCATGACTATCAATGGAGCACCTGTTGGACGTGAGCTAGGAACTTATTCTTTTCGCAACCAAGTAAGCCAACCCGAAGACAGTGATCGCGAAGATGGATCAATCATGATAGTTGTCGCAACCGATGCTCCACTAACTGCTCGCAACCTTGATCGTCTTGGCCTGCGCTCTATCATGGGACTGAGTCGCACCGGCTCATTCGCAAGCAATGGTTCCGGTGATTACGTCATCGCCTTCTCCACTAATACCGCCGTGCGCAAACCCCGAACCAGTAACGAACCCGTTTCAACTCAAGTGTTGGTCAATGACTCAATGTCACCGCTGTTTGCCGCAACGGCCGAAGCAACTGAAGAGGCGATCTATAACGCTATCTTCAAAGCTACTACGGTCTCGAGCGCAAGGGGCGAATTACAAGCCATCCCGATGGATTCACTCATACAGATTCTGGAACAGTATGAAGTCCTAAATTGGGATATGAGGATTCCCGATTAAGTTCACCGCTATACGAGGAAACAGGCAAGTAATTGTTCTATTAGCGCGTACAACCAAGCGAAACCAAGCATTCTCTGTAGTATTATCGGGATGGATGCGGATTGATGATTCAGCCGGCGCTCATTTGACTGTAGACTCTAATAAATTCAGATACAAAGAACCCAAGGATTACTGCGATGCATAAATTTTCCACTCTTCTGATTACTGTCATCCTATCATTCTCTCTTTCATCGGCTATTGCCCAGCTGCCTGATAGCGCTTCTTGGGCCGCGACGGTGCAGAACGAATTCAGGGTGATCCCTGACATCACCTACCTTCGCGCAAATGGTGTCGAACTCAAAATCGATGTATACCAGTCACGTAACAGCGAAGGTCCAGCACCCACCTTCATCTACTATCACGGTGGCGGTTGGGTCGGTGGCTCCAAGGAATCCAATGTCCTCCGTCTGCTACCTTACCTGGAAGGAGGGTGGGCTGCTGTCAACGTGCAATATCGCCTTGGTAATGTGTCACTTGCTCCTGCCGCGGTGGAAGACAGTTTGTGCGCTCTTCGCTGGGTCGCAAGGAACGCCGACCAATACGGATTCGATACCGAACGACTTGTCGTGTCAGGTAATTCAGCTGGAGGTCATCTAGCATTAACTTCAGGCATGATTCCTTCCGAAGCTGGTCTGGACCGACAGTGCCTCGGCAGTGAAACACCCAAGGTTGCAGCCATAGTCAATTGGTATGGCATTACCGATGTCAATGATTTACTCCATGGCGTTAACGAAAAGAGCTACGCAGTGCGCTGGCTTGGTTCTCAGCCTGACATGGCGGAAATAGCAGAGCGCGTATCTCCCATAAGCTATGTGCGGTCAGATTTGCCCCCTGTTATTACCATCCATGGAGATGCTGATCCGATTGTACCTTACAATCATGCTGTGCAACTCCACCGCTCGTTAGATCGCGCCGAAGTTACCAATGAACTGGTTACGGTGCCGAATGGAGGGCATGGTGGCTTTCCAGCCAATGAAATGCTGCGCATTTATGGTTCTATTTTCAGCTTTCTGAACAAGAATCTGCCTAACTAACGACTCAGTATCTGGAACGAGCTATGCATAAGTTAAAACCCATGCTGTTATTCTCTGGCCTACTATTGGTTCTGTCTTGCTGCACAGAAGAAACCAATGACCTGTCACAATCGAATACCCCTGGCGAATGGCTCCACCACGGTGCTGATCATTTCTCTTCGAAATACGCGGCGCTGGACCAGATAAATCCGGAAAACTTTGAACAACTAGAGGTCGCCTGGCATTGGGAATCGGCAGATAATCGCATTCCAGAAACGATGTTGTATCCCACTGGGGACTACCGTGCCACTCCACTAGTAGTTAACGGCATCATGTATACCAACACGAACCATGGACAGGTAGTCGCGCTGAACCCCACCACAGGAGAAGAGTTATGGTTGTTCGATCCTGAAAGTTATAAACTGGGCCCTCCGAACTTCTCCCCGGTACAAACTCGCGGTATCGAATACTGGACTGACGGAGAAGTGGAACGCATCTTTTTAGCCACTCTAGGCAAGCAGTTGGTGTCTATAGATATTCACACCGGCCAGCCTGATCCTGATTTCGGAAACAATGGCTTCATAGATCTCACTCAGAACCTGGGCCGTCTAGAGTTCGAGATGCGTAATATTACCCATGGCGCACCACCAATAGCTGTAGGTAATACGTTAATTGTAGGCTCGAAGATCTTCGACTACATAATGAGCAACCGCAGTCCTCCCGGCCATGTACGCGCCTATGATACTCGCACTGGTGAATTCAAGTGGCGTTTCAATACCATTCCACAACCTGGTGAAGACTTTAACGAAACCTGGGAAGAAGACTCATGGCAAACAGCAGGTAATACTAATGTCTGGTCCTTCATGGCAGCGGACGATGAACTGGGCCTGGTATACCTACCTACCTCTACGCCTACGAATGACTATTGGGGCGGGAAAAGGCTAGGTGAAAACGTTTACGCCGAGAGTATTGTGTGTCTCGATGCGGAAACTGGCGAACGAGTCTGGCATTTCCAAACGGTGCATCACGGATTATGGGATTATGATATTGCGTCGGCCCCAAACCTCATAGATATTGTTGTCGACGGACGTCCGATCAAAGCAGTAGCCCAAGTTTCCAAGACCGGCTTTACATACGTTTTCGATCGGGTAACCGGCGAGCCAGTATGGCCTATCGAAGAGCACCCTGTGCCGCCAAGCACGGTTCCGGGTGAGCGCGCTCATCCAACACAACCTATCCCAACCTGGCCTTTACCTTTCGAGCAAGTTGGTGCGACCGAGGAAGATTTGGTGGACTTCACGCCAGAAATCAGGGAAGAGGCTCTGGAGATCGCAAAAAACTTCGTGCTCGGCGATATCTTCACACCACCTATCGTGCGAGGCCACAATGGAAAAACTTCAACCTTTGTCGTTCCCGGAGCCGGCGGTGGGGCTAATTTCCCTGGAGCTTCCATGGACCCTGAAACTCAGACCCTTTATATCCAGTCAGTCACCAGGCCAGTTGGCATGGCTCTGGTGGAACCCCCTGACGGAACTTCGGACTGGCCCTATGTGATTCAATATACCCGCACTGCCGGCCCGCGCGGATTACCTCTGGTGAAACCACCCTACCGACGAATTACGGCCATAGATCTTAACTCCGGCGAACATGTTTGGCAGATACCCTTTGGCAAAGGTCCTACCGACCATCCCGATATTGCTGACTTGAACCTGGGGCCATTAGGCTCTCGTTTCAACGATGTTGTTGCCGAAGGTGGTATTCTTATCACTAAGACTTTGTTGATTTCTTACCTGGCAGCCAAGGACGAAATTAGCCCGGAGGAAACTGGTTCAATTCTTGTAGCTCACGATAAAGCAACAGGTGACCTTATCGGTGAAGTTAATGTTGCCCTTCGCCTGCACGGTCCCATCATGAGCTATCAAATAGAAGACAAGCAATACATTGCCATCGCTGGAGGCGGGCGTAATAATGACGCTCAACTTCTGGCATTTGCCCTTCCTGGCATTACCGGTGACTAATAAAGCAAAAAATTGGAGCAACCATGACTAAGATTGCCACAAAACCTTTACTCAAAACCTCTTCCGGGCTTTTACTGGCGGTGCTTGTCCTAACCGCTTTGGATATATCGCTGGATAAAGTGAATCCAGTTATAACTGCCCAGGAAAATGCTCTCTCGGGGGAAAAAGTCGTGCACTTATTGCAGGAACCCCGTCATCGTACTGTGCACAGGGCCGGCGGTTTGTTCCTGTTAGACGTACAGGTAAACCCAGGCGATGAATCCTTTCAGCATATACATGATCAGGCTATCCTGCTGACTTCAATCAGTAGTGGCGCTGGTCCAAGCAACGGTACTGTAAGAGCGATCACAGATTACGCAACTACACCCCTAACCCACAATGTATCTAATGGTGGGCCGGGTCTGTTAAGGATTATAGCCTTAGTGAACGCAGGTAACGGTGTGGCAGGCGAGCCTACAGACAGACCGTCAGGCATGTCCTCTAATCCCGACATCGAAAATTCCTGGTTCCGCTCCTACCGCATAGAGCTGGACCCTGGCGAAGAAACACTGTTGCAAACTCATCGTAATTCTACTGTGATTATCCAGGGTACTCAGGGCACCGTGCACGTAACACGGGAAGATGGAATTACAGCTGAACTAGACATGGCTGGTGACTGGGCGTGGCGAGACGCAAACTCTCCTTTCACAATTCAAAATAGGGGCCAGACTAGCGTTGCCGTGGCTATCAATGAAGGGCGTGAATAACTTACGACCCCTTAAATTGATCCGAGAGTGGAGAAGCCTACACGAGACCACTTAAGAGGACAGAATCACTTAACAGTTACAATGTTCCCGATAAGCGCCATCTATTCATTTCGATGGACATTCTCTAGGCTGCTACTTATGCTATCAAGTATGAACAAACGTGAGGACTGATTATGGTCTATAAGCTTATTGGTAAAGATTTCACTCCCCCAGACGTCCACGCGAAGGTGACTGGCAAAGCTAAGTACGCAGAGGATTTTAAAGTAGATGGCATGCTCTATGCCCGGTTACTCACAAGCCCGGTGCCGCATGCTCGTATACTAAACCTTGACGTTTCCAAGGCCCTACAGATGGAGGGAGTAGTCGCTATACTTACAGCCGACGACGTCCCACAAATGCCAAACCTGGCAAATCCGATTCTTACCAATGAACCAGCTTATATCGGAGACCCCATCCTTGCTGTTGCAGCCATCGATGAGCAAACTGCGGAAACCGCAATTGAAGCTATAAATTTTGATTTTGAACCGTTGCCTTTCACCGTTGACCCACTTACCAGCCTGCAGCCTGGAGGTCCACATGCTCGCGAGCAGGGAAATGTTGGTAACTCGACGATGCAAGATGATTTCAAGTCCATTCACTGGTCGGAGCAAGACATACAAGCCATTAAAGATGGTGAGATGCCTGAGGGTGAAGCAGCACGGGAGTGGAGTGTCGGCAATATTGATACTGGTTTTGCAGACGCCGCGTATGTGGTGAGCGAAAGTTTTGTCACGGCAAGTTTTTCTCATAATTCCATGGAACCGAGGTCTGCTCTGGCATACTGGGAAAACGGCAAGTGCTTCGTATATGGATCCAGCCAAAGTCAGAGTTTTCCGGTTCCCGGGTTGGCCGGATATATTGGTATTGATCCAGCAAATTTAGTGTTTATAGCGGAATACTGCGGTGGGGGTTTTGGGTCCAAAGGTGGGCCCTACCCACAAATGTCTATCCCGGCACATCTGGCACGTCTGACTGCCAGACCGGTGATGTTACGTATTAGTCGAGAAGAGGAATATTACATTGGCTCTGCCCGTCACGGTTTCCAGGGACACGTGAAAATAGGATTTCGTGCTGATGGCCGAATAAACGCGATAGATCTCTATGTCATTCAGGACAACGGCGGTAACTCCGGATTTTCAGATTGGCTATCCGCCGCGGACGCTGTTTCATTGGTGTATCAACCAGAAGCTATGCGGTTCCGCGGCATCCCAATATTTACCAACACTCCATTTAAGGGACCTCAAAGGGGACCTGGTCAAAATCAGATCCATGCGGTCATAGAACCCTTGCTAGATAGGGCGGCAAATGAATTAGGGTTAGATCCACTGGCTATCCGCCAAATCAATGCGCCAACCAGTGATGACCGTTATGGCCCAAATAACAGTTCGCTTACCAGCTCCCACCTAGGTGAGGTACTGCAAATGGGCGCTGAACAATTTGGTTGGGAAGCTAAACGGGCTCAAAGTGGACAACGCAATGGAAGCAAAATAATTGGCGTTGGTGTGGGACAGGCCTATCACTCAGGTGGTAGTAATGGGTTCGACGGTTTGGTACGCCTGACTCCGGATGGCAAACTGCATATTCATACCGGTGTAGGTAATCTAGGTACGTATTCCCACACAGGTACCTCCCGCGTAGCAGCGGAAATCTTAAAATGTAACTGGGACAATTGTGTTATCGAACGCGGCGATAGCCGCCGTCACCTTCCATGGAACCTAGGGCAGTTTGGCAGTAACACCACTTTTACCATGACCCGAACCAACTACGTAGCTGCCATCGATGCCTTGGAAAAACTACTGGAAATTGCTGCCATTGACTTGGGAGGCTCACCATCGGACTACGATATAGCCGATGAACGGGTTTACCTAAAATCCGATCCTTCCATTTTCATAACTTATGCCAATGCAGCTGCTCGAGCCATTGAATTACGTGGTAAATATAGCGGGCAATATGTGCCTGAAGATATCAACTCCATGACCAGCCGCTCAGTTCAGGCTCTGGCCGGAACAGGTCTAATTGGTGTTGCCAAAGACAATCTCGAAAAAGAAGGGACTGTCCCTGCCTTAGCTGCCGGATTCATCCAGATTGAATTAGATCTGGAAACCGGCAAGTATGAGATATTAGATTATCTCGGGGTAGCTGACTGCGGCACAGTGATCCATCCACGTGGACTGGAGATTCAGGTCAAGGGCGCTGCTGTGATGGGCTTCGGGATGGCAGGCTATGAGCGCCATGCTTATGATCCTCAAAATGGCCTACCAGCAGGTGTTGGCTTTCACAACTCCAAACTCCCAACCTACCTCGACTCACCAACGCCAATGGACTGGGCGGCTACGGATATTCCAGATCCTCAGAATCCAGTTGGAGCAAAAGGGATAGGCGAACCGATCCAGGGTTGTGCCGCGGCAGCGTTGTTGTGTGCTATCTCGGATGCCCTTGGCGGTCATCTATTCAACCGTGTACCAGTAACTGCAGACATGATCGTTAACGTCGCAAGTGGTCGGAAGCAATCTCACGGTCGGATTCAGACAAATACAACTTAGTTCCATGCATTATTCTTCCGGAACATTAAATACTTCTAACATGTAGTTCTGATAAGGGCCTTCCATTAGGAAATTATTAAAAATTTCGTGAAGTAGGTTGATGGCATTCTTAGCCCCGCCACCCGCATCGACCTGATTAAAACCGATTATTACCGAACGTTTTTGCCGTCGGTTCCGACAAGAAAAGCTAAATGGATCTCTATCAAGGCGCCGATGTTCAGGAACCGATTGGTCACGACGCTCAATTAGAACAATTCAGAATGCCTTGTCCATACTTGAACGATCTAAATTCGCACCTACTAGTGTGTTTCCTATTACCGGTACAGGTCAGACTTTAGTTAGCCTCGAGCCTGTTCAGTGCCAATATATTGCGCAAGATATCGGGATTTGTGACCGATAAAGGTAGGAATCCGCTGCTCGCTTATTATTAAACATAGCAATCAGTGGTAGACTTCAGCCTAGTAGCTGCAGCCATGGACCTTTGAGAGAGAATTCAGGCTATATGAAAATACTGATGATCTACCCCCAGATTGATGCCCCATTGGGAACCAACCACGGCATCGCGTCCCTAGCCGGAGTCCTGCATGCTAAGGGCCATGAAATGGATCTCATGCACGTTTCTGAGAAATATAAACCAGTCCCTAGTAGTGAGGAATTAATCGACTACATCCGAGAAACGGAACCGGGACTTGTTGGCTTTTCGGTTATGTCCCAGCAATACGATTGGGTAGTGGAACAAAGCAAAGCCATCAGGCAAGCCATGCCTGAGCTAGTCCAGACCATCGGTGGGGTGCATTGCACCATGGTTCCTGATGATGTACATAAATCAAAACTGTTCGATTATGTTTGTGTAGGCGAAGGTGATTGGGCGCTACTTGAGCTGATGGAAGCTCTCGAGAAAGGAGAACAACCACACACGCTGGCTAATTTCAGATCTTGGATGGGAAGTGTGCCGGTATCTAATCCAGTTGCACCGTTCCCTAACCTGGACAATTTGCCGCCATTAGACTACGACGTCTTTGACATGAAGGCAGTCATGAAAGAAACCCGCGGCTGGATGGGAATCCTCACTTCTCGCGGTTGCCCCTACAAATGTACCTATTGTTTTAACATCGAAATCGTCGATCAATATATTGAGGATGGTGCAGCGAAAAACGTGAAAGACTTTCTGCGTCACTTCCCAGTTGACGTTATGATGAAAGACTTAAAAAAACTCGTGAAAGAAAATCCGGAAATCAACACGTTCATTTTTGATGATGATCTTTTTACACTGAACACGAACTACGTCGTAGAATTTTGCGAAGCCTACAAAAAGCACAAAGTCAATGTGCCCTTTGTTGTTAACGGCCATGTGAACTGTTTCGACGTAGTGGCTGCTAAGGCTCTCAAGGAAGCCGGCTGTATCATTGTGAAATTTGGACTTGAGAGTGGATGTCCGAGAGTGCGTCGCGAAGTGCTTAAACGGTACATGAAAAACGAGCAGATTGAACATTCGTTTTATTCAGCGCATGCCTACGATTTACACAGCTCAGCTTTTATCATGTTTGGGCTTCCGTATGAATCCCGCGAAGAAATTATGGAAACGATTCATTTATGTGCCAAAGTGAAGATGGGTCGATTCCGTTGGGCCTTGTTCTTTCCCTTCAAGGGCACCGCAGGATATGAGATAGCCAAACCACTCATCGACGAATCAAAAATAGCCGGCCAAGGAAATTACTTTGATGGCTCTTGCCTGAAATTCGGTGAAGAACATGACTTGTTCCTAGATAAACTAGCCAAGCTCTGTAACTGGTATGTCAATGCTGAAACAGACTGGGAGAGTGCACCGATTTACCAGAGGTTAGTGAAAAAGATCGAGGCCATGGACCGAGAAACCTGGCTTAGAGAGTATAAAGATCTTGTCGCCTACGACAGGGATTTATCGGAGCAACTCATAAGCGAAGATAAAATTCATTACACGATTCGCTATTCGAATGTAATGGGCGTTCGTTCTGATTACATAAAACAGGAACGCGAACAAATGGCTGCTGGCAAGAAAGCTGAAGCTGTTGCCTATACCCTCGATCAAAGTTAGCTCCCTGGAAACGTATTCCCGTTCGCAATGCTACCGGCCCTTCAAAGCATCGACAGCCTAGTAGTGCGTTGTCCGAACTGGGTCGGCGATATTGTCATGGCTACCCCCGTGTTCGAATGTCTACGTAATAATTTTCCTACCGCAACTATCACCGCCTTAGTGAGACCTTACGCCCGAGGAATACTCGAAGATGCACCTTGGTTTGATCATATCGTGGATTGTCAGGACAAGAGTTGGAAGGGACTGAAAACTATTCGCCGTGAATTTACCAGACTAAAACCCCAGTTTGGATTACTGCTGACTAACACAACTCATTCTTTTCTAACTTTCAAGTTCGCAGGTTTAGCGCACACTTACGGCTACCGCCGAAATTTACGCCAATTTCTACTCACTGGCGGTCCGAAACCCTTACGAGAAGAGGGTGAAGTAAAACCAATGCCGATGCAGGAATACTACCTGGATTTGTGTCGTTACCTCGAATTGGAAATACCGTCCAACCCAAAGCCAACCCTCTATATATCTGAGTCTCTCGCGAACCAAGGCGAAGACCAGTTGAGATCGTATGGAATAACGGCCGATGATACCGTAGTTGGTTTAAATCCCGGAGCTAGTTTCGGTTCTTCGAAGTGCTGGCCTGCTGAATATTTTGCTGAGCTTGCCGAACAACTGCAAGATAAGTTCAATAGCAAGTTGTTGCTACTGGTTGGTCCTGGTGAAGAAGCAATTGCAGCGCGTATAGTTCAAGCCAGTAACGCTGATATTATAAATACGGCTGAAGAAGGGGTCGATCTTGCTCATCTCAAACCTTTAATAAAGCGGTGTGATTTGTTAATTACAAACGATACAGGGCCGCGACATTATGCCGTAGCATTCGACATTCCTCACATTGTGCTTATGGGCCCTACTAACGAAATTTACACTGCCAGTAACCTTCAACTGGCAACTGTCTTACAGAGAGACCTACCCTGTGTACCTTGTCACCAGAAAACCTGCCCTCTGGGACACCACGCGTGCATGAAGGAGATTACCCCCGCTATAGTAAGTAACGCTGTCAGTAATTACTTACGAGGTGGGTAATGAGACCACTTTTTTATCAGGAACAATGGCAGCAACTACAAAAATCACCTACTGCAAAAGACATTGAGTCACTAGCGCAGCGCATTGCCTCCAGCTTTGTTGATCGTTATTACTACAGCGATGAGTACAATCGAGAGTACATTCATCTGCTTTGCGAAATGGCAACCCACTTTAAGGAATCGGAACTAAACCAGATTGCAGCGCGTGTTCTGTTCGGTACCGTGATAGAAAGGTTGTGTGATGATTTCGAGGAACTGCAAACCGAAACCTACAATCGCCTCATTTGCCAAGTCGTGAATTTCCTTTGTGAACATCCACAGGGGCAGGAAATAAAATCAGAACTTTCAGACTTCGAGCTACCTAATGAGGAGTTGCTATACGAGCGCATTGAAAATATTAGACTTAGCCAAGACCGGCAACTACAGAGCAGCATCAAACCGGAAAAAATTCTGGTATTGTCTAGGGTTACTATTGGGGCCGACGTTGCCATAACTAGCGTTATATGCAAACGTGTATCAAAATTCTACCCAGAAGCCGATATAATCGTCTTTGGGGATGCCAAACTTAAGCAAGTTTTTGGATCTAGATCCGATTTCAAAGTTCACGAATTGAGTTACTCCCGTAGAGGTGGTCTTATAGAGCGCTTCCTAGTGTGGTTGAAACTGCTCAAGGAAATCCGCACACACATTGCCGGCCTTTCCCCATCTCAATTCCTGCTGATTGATCCGGACTCCCGCCTTACTCAGCTTGGAGTGCTACCACTGGTGCCACTTCAAAATTATTGTTTCTTCAATTCACGAGGTAAAAAAGGTTCTTCAGTTACTGCCTCAGTCTCGGAACTGACCAACCTATGGCTTGATAATATGCTAGGTGAGCACGAGTTCTGTTATCCATCCGTTTGGCCGGAACATGAAAAACTGAAGCTGGCAAAACAACTTAGGAAAGCGATTGATCCCGAAGGCTTGGCCACCGTAATAACCCTCAATTTCGGCGTAGGCGGCAATATCCGCAAGCGGGTTGAAGGCAACTTCGAGACGGAATTGGTCCAGTCCTTATTACAACACCCCAACATACGCTTGATACTGGACCTGGGGTTCGGAGAAGAAGAACAGGACCGAGCAAAAGCGATAATACGATGTGTACAGCAGCAAGGAATTCCCGTTCAAACGCTAGATTTTGGAGAGCTTGAGAACGCCAAACCAGACAGTAGACTACTGGGCCTTAACTGCACGGTGGGAGAAATTACAGCTTTAATAGCCCTCAGCGATGAATTCATCGGCTATGATTCGGCCTGCCAGCACATTGCTGCTGCTCAGAAAGTAAAAACCTACACGGTATTTGCTGGAACCACAAACGTTCGATTTATCCGCCGGTGGAAGGCCTGTGGTTCTGACACCAGTGAAATTATCTTTGTTGACACCATCTCCAAGGATAGCCATATCGATAATGCTGACATTATCGGTCGTCTCCTTGACCTTCGGTCATCCTAGAATTAAGCCTATAAAAAAGGGGATCAAATGACCCCCTTTTTTCTAACTCATTAGCTAATAACGAACTTTAGTGAGCTGCCGCCTCGGCCCCCGCGCCGGGCAAAGCCATAGCTGTGAGCTTGGAACCGGTCTGCAGCATGATGTACTGGTGACCTTCATGGACCCAGGAACTCATACCGTAGTTACTGCGTGCAGGCGCTTCAATCTTGCTAGCGACCTCACCTGTATCTTTGTCGATAGCCCAAAGCATCGGCGTACCGTCTGCGGCCTGATCCGCATAAATCAGCATATTCTTTGTGACCACCATAGGCACCAGTGCTCCGGTACCTGTGTTACCGACTTCATTCATGTCGGCACCCGCTGTCTCAAAAACTTGAGCATAACGCTGCGGTGTTTCACCAGTCGGAATAACAAATGCTTTCTCACCGGTATCCATATCATAGGCAGTAATTGTGCTATACGGCGGCTTCCAAACAGGAATGCCTGTGGGATGTCGTGGTGGCCTCGCTGTAGCTCCCCGCACTCCATTGGCATATTGTGCAGTTGTCGCTCCAGTGGAGTTGGGGAACAACAGATCCGCCTCTTCACCTGGAATGAGACGAAGCGCAAAACAGGCAATGTGCGATGATACGTACATGACGTTTGTCGTAGGGTCAGCAACCGGAGGTGATGTAATGTTGACTCCCCCTGCTCCCCCCGGACAGTTCATGGCAGCATATTTGCCTAAAGGATTGTCGGCATGAATAGGCGGATTGAACAGCCCTCCCATAACATAGTCGTCCATAGCCTCCAGCGCCTGAGCTTTTAGCTCGGGAGTAAAATCCACCAAATCGTCTTCTGTAATTCCCTGCATACTATAAGGTTCAGGCCAAGTAACATGGGGCTGGGTCGGCGAAAGCACTTCACCGGGCACGATGGAAGGTGGTACCGGACGCTCCACAATTGGCCATACAGGCTCTCCGGTTAGCCGGTTAAAGGTATACAACCAACCTTGCTTAGTAGCCTGAATAACGGCAGGGATTTCTCGGCCGTCCACGGTTAGATCCAACGAGATCGGTGCCGTCGGTGTATCAAAATTCCAAACCTCATGGTGTACAAACTGGAAATGCCAAGCTCTTTCCCCTGTTCGAGTATCGAGAGCAATGATGCTTGCGCCATATAAATTATCCCCTGGGCGAAATCCACCGTAATAATCAATGGTGGCACTGTTAGTAGGGATAAAGACTAAATTGTTAGCCGGATCTGCCGAAAGTGGCGCCCAGGAAGATACATCACCCGTCCATTCCCAAGCATCATTTTCCCAGGTTTCGTGGCCGTATTCGCCAGGCTTGGGAATTACATTAAACTTCCACTTGAATTCGCCTGTACGCAGATCATAACCAAGCATGTCGCCTGGAACGTTCTCAATGCGAGCCTGGTTGTAACCCTGTTCTGCAGAGTTGCCCACTACAATAGTATCGTTAACAACTATCGGTGGCGAAGAAGCTGTGATGTAACCCACTTCCAATGGAATACCTTCATAGGGATCAAAGGGGTGACCAAGATCTTTTATGAGGTCAACTACACCGCTCTCAGGAAAGCCGTCGATAGGTACCGGTGAACCCCAATCTTCGAGAGGAACACCAGTCTCGGCATCAAGGGCTGTAAGAAAGAAAGCTGGCGAAATAATTAGGATAACACCACGCCCATCAATCTCGGCGTAAGCGACACCCTTTCCGTAATCCGCACGCATGGAGTATTCTCCACGAGGCGTATCCGGCTCCCGATAAGACCAGATCGTGTCCCCTGTTTTGGGGTCGATGGCAACCACATGACGTTTATAACCGGCTACGGTATACAGCTTTCCATTGATATAAGAAGGCGTTGAACGTCCACTAACCGCTCCAAAACTGGCGCCATCCCATTCCCAGGAAACTTCAAGATCCCCAAAGTTTTCCGGGGTGATCTGGTCGGCTGGCATATAGCGGGTGTGGGCGTGATCGTTACCCAAAGTGAACCATTCGATAGTGTCTTGAGCATTTACC
>PARV01000059.1 GCA_002712055.1 Gammaproteobacteria bacterium
ATCCAGTCAGGCGACGAGCTAGATGGAATAACAGACGGTATAACAAATAAGAACCCGTATCAGACAACCCGTACGGCTGTAGAAACCGGTGGCGTCTGGTTATTCGAAGCCGCTCCAGGTCTGTAGTTCAAGGAGGAAAACATGAAATACTTCTATTACGTTATTGCTGTCGTGTTGGTAGTTACTATCCTGGCGGTTTTATTTCTCCCGGGCGTGGACGATTTCGTAGAGCAAACTTTCCAGAGATACCTGGGACGTGCCGCGCGTTAGTGATTATCTCCCTTCTCTGGCAACAACTGGGGAGCTACGACTAATCCCAGAACAAGCAGCATTGTATTGGCAATAACGAACATGTTATTGACGAAGTGTCTCATAAACAGTTTTTCTTCCTGTTCTACTCAGCCAAAACAGTGTTCACAAAATCCTGTAGTTTCTGAAGATCCTGGCTTCCTGTCATTAACTGAATTCCACCACCGTGGTTTATTCCTTGGGGCTTGGAAAGCAACAAACTCGAACCATCAGTGGCTGACCCCATAGCAGCGGACGGTCTTTCGACAGCGTTACCTAGCAGGTTGTTAATGTAATTGACCAAGGTATTGTAGTTAGTAGCTTGGAAATTTGTAGAACTGGAATCGACATAATGCAAGGCACTGCTTGCCGCCGCACCACCTGTGTTGTGGCACATTATGCAGTTGTTTTGAATAATCGATGAAATATTAGTGTTATAAAGTTGAAGGCTCGAACTGCTTTGCTGTTCAGCTCCTATCGTTACCAGTAAAGCTGAACCACTATAAAAAATCTCACCCGCAGCTGCGATAGAGTCGTATGCAAGATAAAGTGCTAGGGTTGTATCTGACACACCTGCTGGACCGAATGCTACATCATTGACGATATTGATGGCCTCACTCGCTTGCAGTGTTTTGGCGGGAAAAGCAGCTTGCAAATCTTCTAGAGACAGGTCCCAAATTTCGTAAGCACCCGATTCCAATCGCATGAAATAAACATCATCCCAAACAATCAGAACATAAATGTTTCCAACTGTATTAACGTGGCCCGACTCAACTAGGATCTCCATGTTGATGTCAATGGCTTGATCGTATTCAAAGGTGGAGCTATAAGTTAATCCGTCGTCGGCCGAGGCCCCGCCGAAAAAACGGGCAGTGGTAGAGCCTCCACTTACCGTGGAAGGCAAATCCAATTCCGGCAGCTGTGCCAATGCTACAGGCATGGCAAGGACCGCTACAAGATAGGCAACTATTTGAAGCATCTTTGTTTTCATTGACACGCGGCTTTTACCATTTTCATACGTTTTATACGTAAAAAAAACCGTAAACCTTTAAAATTTCGAGCTGGGGCAATTGAACAAGGCCTATACTCTATAAAGCTAAAGCTTTGCATGTCAATCTGCTTTAGTTTACTTCAACAAATTAGATAAAGTATGACTACACGAGTCCGAAACCCGGGCGATAGACCTTATCTAGATAGGCATTGGCTCCTTCATCATTTACGAATCGCATGCCGGCCTTGTCATACTCCAACACCTTATTTTCAGAGGCGCGCACGGTGGCGATATTACCCAACAACATGGTCTCGGTGAGGCGGCCTGCATATTCAAAGTCAGAAGTTGTCACCTTGCTGCGGTCCTTAATAGCATCGATCCACTCCTGGTAAATACCGGGTGACCTAGCCATTCTCTTGGTCGGTCGCTGATACTCTAAGTGTTTTGCCTCCGGGATGAGTTGTGGCTCCCGCCCATAGACGCCATGCATAAGGGTATTCTTATCCCCTACAATAAGCACTCCACCATCATTATCTCCGAGCATTCGGCCTTGCTCCAGTAATTCTGGGCGTTCTGGCAGCAATCCCCCGTCATACCACGTCATTTTCACTGGTGGACGGTTGCCTTTCGCTGGGAATTCAAAATGAATCTTGGAGGCAATAGGAAAAGTCTCCATGTCCTGCCCAAACCGACTGGAACTCGCGGAAATTCTGTCAGGCAAGTCGAGATCCAGTGCCCAGTAAGGATGATCAATGATATGTGCTCCCATATCTCCTACCACACCTGTACCGAAATCAAGCCAACCTCGCCAGTTGAACCAATGATAGGCCCTTTCTTTGAACGGCCGGAACGGGGCGGCACCTAACCATAGATCCCAGTTTATATGTGTTGGTATGGGATCCGAGCCTACTGGCCGGCCAATTCCTTGTGGCCAAACAGGGCGATTTGTCCAGCAGTGTACTTCCTGAACACTCCCAAGCGCCCCATCAGCAACCATTTCGTTAATTAGGCGAGCTCCCTCTTCTGCGTGGCCTTGGTTTCCCATCTGGGTGACGACATTGGTCTCACGGGCTCGCCTCGCCAGGAAGCGGGCTTCAGCCACAGTATGGCACAGCGGCTTTTGTACATAGAGATGCTTCCCTAGGTTCATGGCATAAGCAGCTATTGGTGCATGCATGTGATCAGGCGTACTGATTAAGAGTGCATCGATTTCAGGATTCTCATCCAGCATTACTCTATAGTCTCGATAGGTCTTGGCCTTCTCACGAAACGACACCGTCCAATCCTGGCCTAGAGTCTCTGCTAGTCTATTATCGTCTATATCACAGACAGCATAGATATTCTCATGGGATACGGATTGAATGTCTGATCGTCCCTTGCCACCGGCTCCAACAGCGGCGATATTGACCTTGTCGCTAGGCGAGACATAAGCAGGGCCACCTAGTACATGGCGAGGTACAATCATAAACGCGGATGTAGCCGCTGCTGTGTTTTTTATAAACTTGCGCCGGCTTGGGCTTTTTTCTTTCGAGTCTTTTTCCATGGAACCCCCGTGTTATTTTTCCAACCTGACCTGCATTAACTTCACTCTTATATAGTTTAACCAGCTATTACCATTCCGAGATTAGCATAAAGGAATCGGTTTCCGGAATCTCGGTGATTCGCTTATCAATCTGACTCATAAATTTGGTTGATATTTCTCTCTACAATTTTGGTGATAGCTAAAGTAATGGATACGGGTTGTTAAACACTCATAACTTCTTTAAGGGATCCACGATCATAAAGGTCGCATTGGTCTTGGCTACCAGCTTCTCTTTAGAGTAAATAGAGATCTCGCAGCGAAATAAGGTTTTGCCCGCATGGATGACTTCTGCTTTCGCAACGAGTGTATTCCCAGCTGGTGGCCTGATAAAGGATATACTGAGATCGATCGTTGCTGACAACTTCCCCTCTGGCCTTACTGAACGTACCGCAGCACCCGCAGCTGTGTCTGCCAGTGAACTCAGCACACCGCCGTGAACACGGCCCCCATTATTAAAGTGACAATCTTTCAGTTCGATAGCGCAAGTAGCCTGCCCTTCGGCAAAATCGATAAGCTCTATACCGAGAAATTCACCGTACGGACTCATTTTAGGTATTTGGATAGGCATAGCTTCTTGCTGGTCCTAAATTATCTGAGTTCGGTCGGTAACAATTGTCGTCTCAGTTATCCATTGGCGCTTGTGCCATGGCTAGGATCAAATCGATAAGCCCAGCAAGGAGAACAGCCGCGCAAGCACAGAATTGCGATTTCAACGTTGAAGAAGAGAGCATGTTCTTATCCACCGTTAGTCTGGCAATCGGTAGGCTATGATATAACCTCCTTCTGGATCTTCCTGATCAGCGGGTAGCGTCGCAAATCCTGCCCCGGGACCATTTGTTTCGTTGTAAACCGGAATGGTAGCGACAATAGTTTGCTTGCCGGAAGCAGATATATAACTCATGGGCGTTGAGCTGGCCTGATGCGGTATAGGATTACTCCACAGTTCCTCACCGTTTAGCACGTCCGTGGCACGAATAGTGTTGTCATAGGTACTGGCGCTAAATATCAGACCACCGGCAGTGGTAACCGTTCCACCTATCTGCGGTGTACCAACACTGATCGGAAGAAACGTTTTCGTATCCAGACCGAATATCGTGGGGCCGATGTCTTTCGCCAGGCCAATTGGTTTTTCCCAGAGCAACTGTCGAGTTTCCAGGTCAATTGCAGCCAGCACTCCATAGGGTGGCTGGTTACATGGAACGCCTAACGGAGACCTGAACTGCACCGTAGTGTGCGAGTAAGGAGTTCCTAGCTGGTTACCCTGTACTCCTTCTGGTAACTCATCGCGCGGAATCAAGGTAAGCTGATTACCGACAATCATTGGGTTGACCACCATGATGTTATTTAGCTGGTCAACGCTTACGCTTCCCCAGTTGTGGCCGCCGGCATTACCCGGAAACTGCAATATCGTGTCAGTGCCGGGCACGGTGAAGTGTCCTTCATAGCGCATCTTCCTAAATTCGATGCGGCAGTACAGCTGATCCAAGGGCGTGATACCCCACATTTTCTCTTCGGTAAGATCCTCTCTAAAGTTTGGCATGTCCATCGTGAAAGGTTGAGTAGGAGCCACATAGTCTTCCGGCACTCCACCTTCTTGTGACACGGGCAGTTCCTGAATATCGAAGATTGGTTCGCCTGTTTCGCGATTCAACACAAATACCTCAGAACGTTTGGTGGGCACCAACACTGCCTTCACCTTCTCACCATCGGTACCCGGTAGATCGATTAACACCGGCTGTGCCGGCACGTCCCAATCCCAGAGGTCATGGTGCACAGTCTGATAGGACCATCTTGGCGCACCAGTTTCACCATCGATCGCTACTACTGCGCTAGCAAATTCGTCACTGGCTTCCATACGGTAGCCACCAAAATAGTCCGGTGTTTCATTACCTGTGGGCGCATAGATCAGACCGAGCTCTTCATCGACACTGAACAGACTCCACACATTGGGTGTACCACGGGTATACACTTCACCAAGCAAAGGCTCGGTATGAATACCAGGTCGTCCCATGTCCCACGCCCAGGCGAACTCCCCACTGATCGCATTGAATGCCCGAACTACTCCAGATGGTTCGCCGACGCTTTGATTGTCAAATACCCAGCCCCCGACCACAGCATTACCCCGTACTATACCCGGGGGAGAAGTCTGAAAATTAAATATCAGGGGATCATTTCCCATATTGGTTGTTAGGTTTATTTCCCCCAGATCGCCAAACCGGATACAACGCTCACCAGTTAAAGCATCCACCGCTATCATCCTTGCATCGGTGGTAGCAGTGATGATGCGCTCCTGACATTCTCCCGGGTAGTCCGGAGGAGCCTCGTAATAGGCAAGGCCGCGACAGGCTGTTGTGAAATAGCGAACAAGATCAAGATGCCCAGGATCGACCAAGGGATCGAACTGCCAGGCCAGTTCGCCACTCTCTGCATCCAGCGCGATGATGACATTGCCGCCTGCACACACATAGAGCAGTTCACCCACCTGTAGAGGTGTAGCCTTGAATGACCCCCCGATACCTGTACGGTAAGTCCAGGCCACTTCGAGGTCCTGCACATTCCCGCGGTTAATCTGATCAATAGGCGAGTAGCGAGAACCTCCCAGCGTATTGCCGTAGGAGGGCCAGTCTGTGGCCGAATTGACAGTATTAACGCCACTGCGCGGCGCTAGTGGAGTAACATCCCAGCCGCTGTCAGCTACGAACACACCTATGACCAATACCGCAACAAAGGCCGTTACTCCTCTGGAAACTGAGGACCGAAACAGAGCTGGCGGATTACCGTCGAAAAGCGAATTGCGTAACCATGGCGTGAGAAACCAGATACCAATAACAGCAAGTGGGAGAATACGTGGCGCGAGAGCCCATAGGTTGGTCCCTGATTCCAGAAACGCCCAAGCCAGGGTAGCAACCAGCAAGCCCCCATACACCATCGAACCCATAGGATCAGCCTTCCACAAACGCATGGCGCTCGCCACTAAAGCCAAGCCTGCTAATAGATAGTAAAAAGAGCCTCCAAGGAAGACGAGTTGTAGCCCTCCGAAAAGCATCCACGCTCCAATAAACCCTAGTAGCAAGGGAAATACTCTCGGTGGCCTTGTGTTTTTTGTAGTCATAGCTTGGCCTCTTTTTTATGGTTTTTTTAACTTGGTCTATCCACTAATCATCGCTATATGTTGTACCGGTCCCGCGCAAACTTTTTATCCAAAACAACCATCCCAACAGCAACAGAAGAGATCCCATTGTAGACCGGCGCGCTGACGATCACTGAAGTTTATAATTTACCTTTCTGCAGCTTTCGTTGTAGCGCTTTAAAGCTTAGCTTTTCTCGACGCCTCGAACCAATAGTTGCCTGCATTGGCTGGCCAATATGAGTTTCACCCCTAGCACGAGCAAGTTCAATCTGTCGCTCTCGTTCGGCATACCGCTTAACTTGCTCCTTAGTGTGACTGCCATAACAATGAAGACAACTTACTCCCTTCTGATAAAGCTCGTTTTGTTTGTCTGCACTGGTAATAGGCATACGGCAAGCATGACATTGATCATAGTTTCCCCGTTCAAGTTTATGCTTAACGGTGACACGATTATCGAATACGAAACATTCGCCCTGCCACTTGGAGCTCGCTTCAGGGACTTCTTCTAAGTACTTGAGTATACCCCCTTTAAGATGAAAGACCTCCGCAAATCCCAACTGCTTGAGGAATGCAGTGGACTTCTCGCAACGAATACCTCCAGTACAGTACATAGCTACTTTCTTGTGCTTCTTTGGATCAAGGTTATTTTTTACATAGTCCGGAAACTCTCGAAAGGAATCGGTATTCGGATTGACGGCATTCTCAAAAGAGCCAATCTCCATCTCGTACCTATTGCGGGTATCCAACAAAAAAACGTCCGGATCATTGATGAGCTCGTTCCAATCTCTGGCTTCTACATAACTACCAACAATGAGATTCGGGTCGATGTTCTCCTCCCCCATGGTGACGATCTCTTTCTTAAGCTTTACCTTAGTGCGATAGAAAGGATTTTCATCTGAATAAGATTCCTTGGTCTCTAGGTCCGAAAAGCGATCGTCTTCCCGCAAGCGTTCAACTAGCGAATCGATCCCTTCCCTCGTCCCAGCAATAGTGCCATTTATACCTTCGGCGGCGAGAAGCAGCGTACCACGGACATCATGCTCAAGCATTAAGTCACGTAAAGGTTCTTGGAAATCGGCAAAATCCGAAAATTTCGCGAAACAATAGAACGTGGATACCACCGTGTTCCTAGTAGGGTCTTTCATAATACTTCCTTCTTGCTGGCCGGAACGTAAAACCGGGGCAAATTCGGGGGACCCATCTTAACAGACCTAAACCTTCTTCCCCTAAATTCATGTCGAAGATTGCTATGACAAAAGCAGCACTATCAAGCAATTTTCCGAGTTTGGAATATCGCTTCTTTACGGTTTCACTGACACAGTAATCAAGAACCCATTCCTGATCTATATCAGGAATCCTAAACAACAAGACCAATAATGTACTCTCTATAGTAGTGAGGAGGATATTTGGACTTTACACCCCGATTTGACCAGAATAGTGTTTCTTTATGCCAGCCTATAAGCTACTGTTTACGCAGCTTAACTAGGGCTTTAAGGAGATTCGACATGTCCTATTCGAAACCGCTGACCATTTCCGTTGTACTTATGGGCTTATCATTTTCATTTTTGTCAAATATTGGGTTTACGCAATCCACTGAAAGGCCCGATCTGGAAGGGATCTGGACCAATGCATCGCGCACAACTCTTACCCGACCGCGCGGCATTGAAGGATTGGTAGCTTCACCGCAAGTTGCAGAGCAAATTGTGACCAACATGGCTATCGCGGGCATTTCGGCGGAAAACATAGCTGCTGGACCATCAATAGATCCAGAAACTGGAGCGCCACCTGCAGGTAGCTACGACTTCGGTTTACGGGGATATAATTTATTTTGGACCGATCCCGGTTCTTCCCTGGCCTTGGTTAGAGGAGAGTTTCGAACCTCTTACGTTGTAGACCCTCCTAATGGACAGATACCTCGGTTGGACACCCCCAAGGTCGAACTACAGCGACCGAATTACGGCAGCCGCTACCTAACTGGTGTTGGCGGCAACGAAGGTCCGGAAGCCCTCCCTATTCCGGAGCGTTGCCTCATCGGGTTCGGCAACACCGCAGGCCCAGGAATGATGGGAACACTCTATAATAGCAGCTACCAGTTCATTCAAACTGATGATTACGTGATGATTCTCGTGGAAATGGTTCATGATGCCCGTATTATTCCGGTCTTTGATTCTGCAGAAAAAGCACGTGCAAAACGCCGACCTGCCGTGTTGAATCAATGGCTGGGAGATTCAGTCGGTTGGTATGAAGATGGCGTGCTGATTGTCGAGACCATCAATATTAATCCGCAGCAAATGGGACAAAGTTCGGTTCCGATCTCTTCGAACGGGAAAGTCACTGAAAAGTTCAGCCGATTTGCAGAAAATGAAATTTTATATACATTTACAGTTGACGATTCCAACCTTTACAGTCAGCCATGGACCGCAGAGTTAAGCTATTATCCTCTAGACGGCCGTATCTACGAATATGCTTGTCATGAAGGCAATTACTCGATGCCCGGCATTCTTGCTGGAGCAAGACGCCTAGAAGCAGAACAAGCTAGTAGATAAGATTAAGTTCCATGGACAGCATAATTGACAACAATAAATCAACAGAGGTACTTGGCTATGAATAACTTTCGATTAACACACTGGCTAGCTTGCATAGCTACTATGGGCGTGCTCGGTATTCAATCTTCTTCTGCGCAAACCGTAGAAGCTGACCAATTTGGTTTTATCATTGGTGAACCCGAAGACCTAGTCCCAGCAGAAGGAGGCAGATCGGTCAGCATTTACGGCAATCCGAGCGAGCCTGGCCTTTACGTGATTCGTATAACCTTCCCTCCAGGCGCCGGTAGCCGTCCTCACTATCACAGCACAGCCCGCTATATCACCGTGATTAAGGGCACATGGTATACCTCGTGGGGCCCTGAAGCTGACATTTATGATCCGGAAAACATGGTAGCTGTGAAAGAAGGCACCTTCATATACCAACCGCCGGAGGGACACCATTACGACATGGCTAAAGATGAGGAAGTTACCGTTCAGATAATGGGCGTTGGACCTGTAATTACAACGTCAATTCCTCAGCCTGAGAACTAAACCTAGTCGGTAGTAACTGGGAGCTTGCTCGGAAGCCCCCATTCGGCCCAACTGCCATCGTAGACGGCCAGGTCCTCGTAACCAGCAACGCTGGCTGCCAGGGTAAGAATGCATGCGGTAATTCCGGAACCGCAAGTTGTAATGATTTTTTTATCTTTGGTGGTCAGGCTGGCAAATATCTCATTGAGCTCTTCGGGCGGTTTTAGCTCTCCACCGTCTAGCACTTCTGGAAAAGGCAAGTTTTTAGCATTAGGCATGTGTCCGCCTCTAACTCCAGGTCTTGGTTCAGGGTCAGTGCCCTGAAATCGGCCCGCTGACCTTGCATCCAGCACCTTGCACGTAGGCTCGTACAGGGCTTTCAACACAACTTCAAAATCACAAAACAAATTTTCATCTGGATTCGCTTCAAAGTTTCCAGGCTCTGGATTACTGAATTCGTCCACTGTGTTGTAACCTTCTTCTATCCATGTAGGAAGCCCACCGCTCAATACGGCAACTTGCTCGTGTCCCATACTGCGCAACATCCACCATGCTCTTGGACTAGCGTAAAGGCCCACATCATCGTAAACAACGATTATGCTGTCTTCATTTATGCCTAGTTTCCTAGCTTCAACTTGAAACAATTCCGCACTTGGCATCATGTGAGGCAATGATGTATTTGGTTTACAAACTATCTGATCATAGTCGAAACGTCTCGCACCGGGTATGACCGCGAATTTTTCGTTATTGTTTATAGAAGTGAAACCCGGAACTACAGGTTCCACCGACGAGTCCAACAAAACCAGAGAATCATTCTCTAAGTTGGCTGACAATGACTGTGCATCAATCAAAGGTGAATTGACTTCTAACATAATACATGCCGAAAACAAATTACCGAAAACTAAAGACCAAGGGTAGCACGAGAACGACGAAAAGCGCCCAAGCGCCGTAAATCGGAAAATAACCAGTGACCGCAATTTTAAGTGTATCCGCCAAAGTCCTTTTGTTATACACCTGCCAGTACGCGCTAAGCAATTTACCTAGGTGACCAAATATCAGCAGATTGGCACCCAACACAACAACTCGATTGGGTGACATTCCCCATTCGGAAAATCGATAAAGAATAGCTGCTAGAGCAATAACATTGATTATTAAAGTCACACAAATAAGACTAACGTTAATCGCGTCCATTAAATGAGATGGATTGTCATGTTTGCGGCCACAAATAGAATAAATTGTCATTCCCAACACAATAACCAAAAGTCCATTAAAGAGAATTAAAAATTCTCTGTTAGTAAAAGGGCTAATTTGTTGGATAACCATGACTATCAAATAGGCAACTGTTGTTACCAGAAAAAGAGGCGCAAAAATATTTGAAATAGTGACCGCGATGCGACTGTTCGATTTCATGAAGTCGATATAAACGTAAGCTGCGAGAATTGGTGCCGATATCACTCCTGCAATAACAACGTTATTTAAGTACCACTGGCCAATTTCCACATTGATCAATTGGAATAGACCTATAGTCAGCCCTGTAAGCACTATTCCTCCTAAAAGAATCAAAGTGGAATAGATAAACACTTCTCCGTTGGCACGGATAAAATTTAGCCGTGCGTTGCTACTTTTCCAATAATCTCCTGTAAAAGCCAGCCCTAATAGCACCCACATCACCAATGGCATATGGATTATAGCCATAACGATACTCGATGATTCGTAAGTGTTAGGAAGCATCAGCATTGGCAGAACAACAGTTAATATACCCACCGCTAAACTAATGCCAACTTTTTTTGACAGTGAATTCTTTTTCAGAATATAAAAGATTAGCCCGGCGAAAAGAATGATCGGAGCAAAGCGAGGGTAATACCATTGTGCCTCGACAGACATTAAGACTGGAATGCGTACGGCTAAAAATGCAACCAAACAAATCAGCAAGACGTTGGAAAGCTCTTTTCCAGAAACACGACTTTCTTTAGTCGCGCTGTATTCCAATCTTGTCTTCCAGAATTTCAATAATGGAACTTCTGGTCTGGAATCCAACGCCTCGATTAAATTACTTTGAAACGATTTGGAATCTTGCTCGTATAGTTTTTCGAGTTGGTTAGGATCCGCTAAGGCATCAATTATGGGATTTTTTGTCATCAAACAGCGTAGCTATAAAAGTGCTCATCATAACAAAGAAACAAACTCACGGAGTTTGGCTTTCAGAATAGCAGTGTTATCAGGTCCGATACGAATTAGCTGCTTATGCACATCTTGCAAATTTTCGATACTGGCATCGGCATAGAGATACATTACAGAAGGTTTAACTAATTGATAGGGTCCTTCAACATTATTGAAACGCAGCACTGTATCAATAGCGGAACGAAGGGTGTCATCGAAGCTCACATTGCGAAACCCTATCTCGGCATAGGCCTGTTGAAAAAGCGGCGACAACATCCGATAAAACAGCATGGCGGCATCAGTGTCGATTGAAACGAAGGTACTAATGACTTGATCAAAACGAGTGTGAGCATTCTCACTCATGATAAATAGATTTTCATCAATATTTCTGGCTGGCATTTCTTGCCCAATAGCTTTGTACGGCAACCCGGTTTGCGGAAACCCACCACGGCTAACGTTTTCGACAAGCACAACAAACTTACGCACAATTTCGTCGTCTGCCAACAAACGGATAAACGTAGCTCCGCGTTGCATTGCGCGTAACCCTTCAAATACAAACTCATCGCTATTATTTAGAGTCGGCAACTGAATTACTTCCGCTTCCGGGGGCTCCTCTATTTCCGGTTCAGGAATAGCGACCTCTTCAGGACTATCTTCAATGACTGGATCGGTGCTGGCCAACGGCGGAGGCTGGGATTGAGGTTGAATACGAATCTGCGGCAACGTGGATGTTATGGCCTCAGCCGCATCAGGTTCTACAGCCGGTAATGCTGGAGGAGGTATAACTACCGTAGTTGTTCCCTGTGGTGCTTCAAAGGTCAGGACAAAATATCCCAGCGACAGCAGTATAATTACTGTAACTAGCCCTATCACTGTCGAGCCTGCCTTTGACATAATTCGTTCCGTCCCCGTGATTTTTAGTATTCTGGCACACGGTCTGGGGAGGGACAACACATGTTAGAACTCCATCACAATGTCGCCATGAACTGTCACATTCCAGCCACACTTTAGATCTTTAAGAGCTTGAGGAAAGATTATTTCGAGGAAAAACAAAAAACCCGATCCTTTTAACGTGATCGGGTTTTTTCTTACACGCCTACTAAACGGTTTAAACTTTAGAGAATCCTAGCTCTTCCATGGTACGAACAAGATCCCGCCCAGCCGTTGCTGGTTTAGTTTCCTTATCTATCTTCAGAATAGTGCCATCTTTATCAATATAATAGGTCCAGCGATTCGCAAATCCTGCCCCCATCAAGACTTCATAAGCCCCTGTCATTTCCTTAGTAGGATCGGCCAGGATCGGAAACCCTGCTTCATGCTCCTTGGCAAACGCTGTGTTATCTTCCAGTGTATCTACACTTGCCATAAAGTATGCAACGTCGAAATTCTGTATTTCTCTGGCACTGTCACGCAGCGCTTTGCATTGCATAGTTCAGCCACCGGTAAAGGCTTTTGGAAAGAAGGCAATAACTACGGGTTTATCTCCTGTGAATTGAGACAGGTTGTAGGTCTTGCCATCCGAAGCCTCCAGCGAAAAATCTGGCGCTTTATCACCGACTTCAAGCGCTGAGGCCATATGAGTTCCCAAGGCCACCACGGCAAACACCGCCGTTAGTAGAATCTCGGTTACCCTCTTGGAAAGTTGAGACATAATCTCCTCCAGATATTATTCAGAGCCACCAACCCGAAGACAGGCCGCTGACAAGTCTTTTTACCTAAAGTAGACTAAAATTTCCACTAAAAACAGTTTTAAATCAATTTTAATAGGGAATTCAGAGTTAGAACTGAAGTGCACGACGTGCAACCCTTAATAATTGTTCGGATTCAGTGGTCAACTCTAAAATCCTGATCTCCAATTGCTGGCGTTCACTATTGGTCAGCTCGCGACTCGTCTCCTTTATAAAATGAAGTCGTTCAATAGAGCCGGTAATCTCCCTACTGTAGCGGCGGAGTATTATTTGTTTTGCATCACGCTGAGACTGCCGGTAGCGGGGATTTTCAACTTGCACGGTGAAGCACTGCCTCACAACCTGCCCCTGAGAATTGCGTGTATTCTGACAACGAGTCTGATTCACATATCGGCTGGCGGTACCTTCGAATGAGGTATAGGGTGTCGCTGCAATAGAACGTGCCAAAGTAAGATCCGCCTCTGTCTTTCCATAAACCATTTTTAGGAGGCTCTCGGGTTTTACATCCACATGCAACTCTGCTGAATCTATTACCCTTTTATAAAAATCGCTTAGGTCTTCCGCGGTACTGAGTAATCTGCGGCCATTGAGATCCAAAAGATTTTCTCGAACTACGCGCAGTTTCCAACCACCGAAGTCTTCCACGGCGGCCATGTACTCTGAATCTGAGAAATCATACAACCGACTGGAGATGTGATAGTTCAGTTGATGTAAGTCATCGACCTCCGGCCACTCCTGCAGCTTACCGTTGTTGTCAATTAATGCTTCAATGATGGGCAGTTGTTGTTCGCTGTAAAGACCGGTGTTTATCCTGGCGATCTGCAGCGCTTCATTGTAGAAACGTATAGCGTTGGAATAATCCTCGAGCTCCATATAGAAGCCAGCGAAGTCGGAATAAGCTTCAATGAGTGCCGCATCATAGACGCCCAGCTCACCTTGCATGTTCTCTATATCGCTTTGTCGCGCTGCGAGTTCCCGACTGATCTCTAAGGCTGTAGAGGCCTCAGTTGCATTACTTGATACCTCATCAGGTTCCTGTGCTTGAAGAAACGCCACCACAACTAGGTTCAGCAGTAAGACGCTGAAAGCAACTGTGTTTGTGCAATTGATTCTTCTAAGTAAGTTAAACATGGCTGCAAAGTATCTTGATAATTGAATTCTCGCACTACACCACTAATAATAGGCAATCATTAAACGAATCGAAACAGTAAAAACACTTCATTTTTGAAGTAGAACCCTCTCTCAGCACTATTTACAAAAAATCTTTTGTAACCGAGAAGCCGATCAACCTCAAATCAAAACTTTACCCGTGCGGTTACAGTGGCACAAAGACTTATCTTTCGTACTGAAAGCTGAAAAGACAACCGCGAATATAGCATTCTTGTTTCCAAAACCACCCTGCTACAGCTTGCTACATATTGACGGCATGACAAAAAGAATTAGCTGCGTTACTCTCCGAGCAATATGTTGAACGTGCTTAATACATCAAATGAATGAGATGTGCCCATAAAAGCAAAGAGAGGTACCCATAAATGATAAAACCGTATGCATCCAATCGCTCTCGTATCCATTGGTCCAACCTGCTTAAGACACTTGTGTTAGGTTTGTTGGTTCCGTTTGGCTGGTCTGCATTCGCACAGGATTCTGTTGAGTGGACCACCCTGGGTAGTGATTTCGCCCATACACGCTCCACGGTGGCTGATCAAATAACTCCAGAAAATTTTTCCGATCTAGAAGTCGCGTGGACCTGGGATGGCGCCAGCTTTGAAGCTCAGAGTGGCCGTTCTACTCCTAGCTACATCAACGGTCGTCTCTATACGGTGGCCGGCGCGCGTCGACATGTTGTAGCCATAGACCCCAAATCCGGCGCAACAATCTGGTCTTATCGGGAACCTGATACACCTCGCTGGGACTATTCCATGCGGGCCGATTATGGAAAAGGCGTTGGCTACGCTAACCTCGATGGCCGCGACATCATATACATAATTTCGCCCGGTTTTTTCCTCACAGCGCTCGACGCTGAAACCGGTAAGCCACTGCAGGGCTTCGGTGAAAGGGTGTCAATCGATGGTTTCCCTGAAACAGGTGTGGTCGACTTGCTTAAGGATCTGGGCCATCCTTATGATCCTTACGAGGGATTACCTCTAGAGCGGGGTTATATCACTTCTTCGTCTCCCCCTATTGTAGTGAATGATGTGGTAATCGTTGGCAACTCGGCTGAACAGGGTTATAACCAGTCCCGCATTGAAAATGTGCCGGGCGATATCCTTGGCTACGATGCGCGATCTGGCGAGTTCCTATGGAAATTTAATGTGCTTCCCAAACCCGGAGAGTATGGCCACGAGACTTGGGAAAACGATGCCTGGCAGTACACCGGAGATATCTCCTCGTGGGCTCCGATTTCAGCTGATCCTGAGCTGGACCTAGTCTATATTCCCACTAACGGGGTAACTATAGACTATTACGGCGGCCATCATCCCGGAGACAATCTATACGGCACCAGCCTTATTTCACTAAACGCGCGCACCGGCGAACGAGCCTGGCATTTCCAGATGGTGCGTCACGATATCTGGAATTTCGATACACCGACAGCGCCAATCCTGCTAGATGTGGAAACCGAATCAGGCCCCACACCTATCGTAGCTCAAGCCACAAAACAGGGGCTGGTCTATGTCTTCAATCGGGAAACAGGCGAGCCAATTTGGCCAATTGAAGAAGTTCCTATGCCGGCATCAACAGTGCCAGGCGAAAAACTATCTGAATACCAACCAATTCCAACCAAGCCCGCTCCATATGAATACCTTGGTTCCGGCGAAGATAATCTGGTTGATTTCACACCCGAACTCAAATTCCAGGCACTGGAGGCCTTAGCTGAATTCAATATGGGACCGTTGTTCAATCCGCCTATACAAGCTAATCATCCTTCCGGCAAACTGGCCTCATTGATGTGTCCATCGGGAGCAGTCAATATTACTCATCCACCCGTGGCAGATCCCGAGTCAGGAGTGATGTACATCATGTCCCGGTACAGTTGCGGTTCACGCCGCCTAGTTTCGGGCGATGAAGCAGATACCTATTACGAAGCACCTACCGGGTTAACCTTGTCCCGCTATGCTGCCGCTAGCGGTGGCCCGACACCACGACATCCGGCCGGCATTCCCCTTTGGAAACCTCCCTACAGCCGCATCACAGCCATCGATATGAACAGTGGCGATCACTTATGGATGATTCCGGCTGGTTACACTCCCGAGCGCTATCAGAATCTACCCGCATTACAGGGTGTAGATATTGGTAATACGGGTTCCGGTGCCGTAGGACAGATGGTTGTAACACCCGAAATGTTGATTTACAGCAATGTCACTAGTGACGGCACGCCACACTTGTTTGCGCTGGATAAAGTGACCGGCGCAGAGTTAGCAAAAGTAGAAGTACCGGCTACTACCCGCTACGGAATGAGTTCTTGGATGCATGAAGGTAAGCAGTACATTATTCTGCAAACGGGCAGCTCACTTACTACAATGGCTTTGCCAAATTAATTAGTAATTACAGTAGCTGAATATAAGAATTACTATTCAATAACAATCTAGGAGTAAACCGATGAAGAGATATTTATTATTAACCTCCGCTGCCCTGATAACCGCAGCGATAACTTTCATTTCAGTCAATTCGCAAGATAACGAAATGGGCTTCTTTATCACCAGCGTAGGATCGGGTGATGGCGCAAATTTAGGCGGCCTGTCTGGTGCTGATGCACACTGTCAGAGCCTCGCTACAGCTGCTGGTTCACGAGGCAAAACTTGGCAAGCTTATCTAAGCGGTCATTCCACCAACAGCTCGGCTGGTGTAGATGCCCGAAGCCGTATCGGTTTTGGTCCCTGGCACAACGCCAATGGCGCAGAGGTAGCTTCAAACCTGAACAATCTGCATAGTCCTAACAACAATCTGAACAAGCAAACAGCCTTAACAGAAAATGGCGATATGGTAAACGGCCGAGGTGACTCTCCTAACCAACACGATATCCTAACCGGCTCTACCTTGGATGGCCGCCTGATTGAAGACGGCAGTAACCATACCTGTAACAACTGGACCAGCAACGGCCAGGGCACTGCCCAAGTAGGTCACTTCGATCGCACAGGCGGTGGTCAAAATCCAACTTCCTGGAATAGTGCACATGGGTCGCGCGGATGCTCCCAAGCTGATCTGGTTGGAACTGGAGGCAATGGTTATTTCTTCTGCTTCGCCACTGACTAAGATCGTCTTAGACAAATAATTCTAATGGTGTGATTGAAATATTTCAGTCACACCATTTTTTTTGACACCTAGGTCACCTTTAGAAAAGAGCTTAGTAAGGCACTTACTTGTTCGCCATAAACCTTCTTCCTCAAACAAACGCGACGCAGAGCAACCATCAAGTAGGTCAGAACACCGCATAACTGTACTCGCGACTAGCTACTCAGTAATATTCAAGGATCCACAAAGTTTTCAAATACTCTGAAAGTGGGATTTGGCTATGAAATTATTCGGTATGCAGCAATCTCGCTCGTTTCGATGCCTCTGGGCATTAGAGGAAGCGGGTATCGAGTATGAATATATTCCTGTTAAATTAAGAACTGATTCTGGGGATCCGGACAGCGCAAAGAATCCGAGGTACCTGGCTCTTAATGTACAAGGCAAGGTGCCCACTCTTGTCGACGGAGATTTAGTACTGACTGAATCGGTAGCGATTCTTCATTACATTGGCCGTTGTGCACCAGAGTCAGGTTTGTTGCCGAACGCGAGCATGGCTATGTATGCCAAGCTTGACGAGATGATAGCGTTTGTTTTGGCTGAACTTGAGCAACCTTTGTGGAGCAAGGGTAAACATATGTTTGCGTTACCTGAAGAACATCGTATTCCTCAGATGTTTGATACCGCTAAATTTGAATTCGCCAAAGCGATAAATGCCCTGGAACATCTCTTAAGCGGAGAGGAATACGCAATAGCTAATAGTTTCACTATCGCCGACATTCTGTTGGCTCAGACATTTAACTGGGCAATACGTTTCGAGTTTGATGTGCCGGAAAAGTATGCCGAATTAAGAGACAGACACTATGCTAGGCCCGCTGCAAAGCGAGCCATGACGGTTATCGAAGAATGATGATTCGTTTTTATTTAGTATTTCTTACTTTATGTTGTGCAACATTTGCCAAGGCCCAGCCCTCTTCCTCCCTTGATCCAGATGACCTGGATTACTATTTGGTTCAGGCATTCAAGGCAGCAGACGCAGATAATCGCGTGCCACTTAATCATATCGGAGTACAAGTTCAACAGGCAGAAAATGGCTTCTTGGTAACAGCCGCGCTAGAAGATTACCCGGCGCACAGAGCGGGGATTAATCGGGGCGACGTTATCGAGACAGCGGGGGGCCGGCCGTATCATCCAGTTTATTCTTTTAATAAGGCCGAGGATTTTAACAAGGGCTACTCTCCCGTCACTGATAGTTACAACCTTGTTGTTCGCAGAAACCAGAATCTAATGAATCTGACTGTAACGCCGGTGTTCGAGAATCTATACGATAGTTACCGCACAGCTACTAGCAACAGTGTTCA